>JACRMB010000007.1 GCA_016235065.1 Actinomycetota bacterium
CGAGAAGCCGTTTTCCCCGGCGCTTACCAGCCCCGCTCCCGCAGCCAGCAAGACCGTGGACAGGATACAGCCGGCAATAAAAATGTATCTGGCTGAGGTTTTCATGGTTTTGACCCCCGAGTCTTTTTTGCTATCGGATATCAGCTATTCGGACTTCCAGGGCATATCCTTTAGCGAAGTCAAGGTGGACGGGTAAGCCTTCGACCCGGCAATTCCCTTCGGGCAGATGCGACGAAAGAAGCTGGCTGCATTTAGAACGTGGAATAAAAAAGGCGGCCCGCCGGTTTTGCCGGCGGGCCGCCTCTATCGACTTAATCTGCGAAGCGCGTATTAGCGCTTGCGGCTACGTACCATCCTGATACCAACGCCTGCCGATGTCAGCAGACCCGCGCCCAACAGACTGAGGGCGGCGATCGGAGCTCCCGTCGAGGGAAGCGCCGAGGCTACGGTGCAATCCTGCACTACCAGTATGCCCATGTTGGTGCTGGTCAGGTCGTCCGCGACTGCGACGACTTCCCAGCTGGCTGCCCAGGTAGCGACATTGGCTCCGTCGCTTGCCCTGATGACTGTCGAGGGGATCACTGCAGTAAGACTCCAGTTGCCCGCGGCGTCAGCCATAGGGGTACCAAGCAGCGCCAGATAGGAGTCGGTTGCAGTGTCCATGCCCATGGCGACTGCGACTCCGCTGTTGGCCGGCATGCCGGATCCAGCGATCGTCACCGTTGCGCCGACACAACCGCCTGTTGAAGGGGTTACCGTGGCATCGCCGACAATAACCGGCGTATAGCCGTCCTGCGCTACGCTCTGGGCCCCTGCGATACCAGCACTTGCCAGAACCATGGCCAGCACGCACGCAAAGGCGATTAAAACCATTCTGCGCTTAAACTTCACGTACATCACCTCCTTCTTGTTGATTGACCTTGCTAAGCAAAAAGTTGCTTTAAACAATTCAACGAGGCGTCATTATTTCCTTGGAGCTGCCCCTGATTGACCACCGGCGTCGATAGACCCTCTACCCCAATCGTGTCTATTTTAATCACACGGGTCTATTCTGCGTCAATCTCTTCTTCTGTGTCTCCTGACTGGCTGGCGACCACGCGGGCAACCGCACTGACCCTGTCGCCCTTGCGCAGGTTCATTACCCGCACTCCCTGGGTGGCGCGGCCCATGCAGGAGATGTCCTTGGCCGGGATCCGGATAATAGTGCCGTCAGCGGAGATCAGCACCAGTTCGTGATTATCACGCACCACCTTGGCGGTGATCAGTGCTCCCTTGGCTTCGGTGTGCTTGATTGTCCTGACTCCCTTGCCGCCGCGGTTATGCCGGGGGTAATCGCTGATGTGCGTGCGCTTCCCGTATCCGCCGTCGGTGATCACAAACAGGTCGGCGTCGTCACGGGCTACGTTCATGGAGAGAACCTTGTCACCCTTTGCCAGATTCATGCCTTTGACGCCGCTGGTTGCGCGTCCCATCGGGCGAGTCTGGGACTCGTTGAAGCGGATCGCCTGACCCCCCTCGCTGACAAGGAGGATGTCATCGTTGCCATTGGAGTGACGGACGGCGATGAGCTTGTCGTCATCACGGATCTTGATGGCGATGATCCCGTCTGATTTGAGCACTGTGTTGTACGCCTGAAACTCGGTTTTCTTGACCAGGCCGTTCTGGGTTGCCATAACCAGGTATTTGGCATCCTTATAGTCCTTGGTGGCCACTACGGCCTTGATGCGCTCGCCACTCCTCAGCGGCAACAGGTTGACCACGGCGCGCCCCTTACCCTGCCTGCTTCCCAGCGGTATCTCGTGCACCTTCAGACGGTACACCTTGCCGACGCTGGTGAAGAACAGCAGGAAGTGATGGGTAGTGGTGATGAAAAGGTGCTCGAGGAAATCTTCTTCCTTCACGTCCATGCCGATTACGCCGACACCTCCCCGGCGCTGCTGGCGATATGTGTTGAGCGGCAGCCGCTTGATGTAACCGGAGTGGGTGATGGATATGACCATCTCTTCCTCGGCGATGAGGTCCTCGATGTCGAGTTCATCCTCACCGGGCGCGATCAATGTCCGCCGTTCGTCGTTGAACATCTTCTTGATCTCAAGCAGCTCTTCCTTGATCAGCCGGTATACCTCAGACTCGTCGGCAAGGATGCCCTTAAGCCAGGCGATGCGCTCCATCAGGTCCTTGTGCTCCTCCTTGATTTTGTTACGCTCGAGGCCGGTGAGTTTCTGCAGCCTCAGATCCAGGATGGCCTGCGCCTGCACCGGGGAGAGATCGAACTTCTTGATCAGGCCGTTGCGGGCCTCCTCGGCATCTTTCGACGCCCGAATCAGCTTGACCACGGCATCGAGGTTATTAAGAGCTGTAAGTAAGCCTTCGAGTATATGCGCACGCTTCATGGCCTTGTCCAGCTCGAAGCGGGTGCGCCGCACGATCACTTCCCGCTGATGGGCTATGTAGCAGCGGATCATTTCCCTCAACGACATGGTCCGCGGCACGCCATCTACCAGTGCGAGGTTGTTGATGCCAAAAGTCGTCTGCATGGCGGTGTGCTTGTAAAGTTTGTTGAGCGCCACCTTGGTGATGGAGTCACGCTTCAGCTCGATCACCATGCGCATGCCGCTGCGGTCCGACTCGTCGCGCAGGTCTGAGATCTCTGAGATCTTGTGTTCCCGCACCAGCTCGGCGATCTTCTCGATCAGCGTCGCCTTGTTGACCTGATACGGCAACTCGGTGACGATGATGGCGTCCCGCTTGCCCTTGATCGGCTCGGAATGGGCCTTAGCCCGCACTTTCACCAGACCGCGGCCGGTGGCGTAGGCATCCATGATGCCGCGGCGGCCCATGATGATGCCGCCGGTGGGGAAATCCGGGCCGGGTATGTGCTTCATCAGCTCGTCTACGGTGATCTCCGGATTGTCGATCATGGCCACGCAGGCGTCGATGGTCTCTCCCAGGTTGTGCGGAGGGATGTTCGTCGCCATACCCACGGCGATTCCGCTGGAGCCGTTGACCAGGAGGTTGGGATACCGGGAAGGCATGACCGCAGGTTCCTCGGTGCTCTCGTCAAAATTGGGAATGAAGTCGACGGTGTCTTCGTCGATGTCGCGCAGCATCTCCATGGCCAGTTTCGAAAGGCGCGCTTCGGTATAGCGGTAAGCGGCGGCGCTGTCGCCGTCGACACTGCCGAAGTTGCCCTGGCCATCAATAAGCGGATAGCGCATGGAGAAGTCCTGTACCAGGCGGACCATGGTGTCATAGACAGCGGCGTCACCATGAGGGTGGTACTTACCGATGACGTCACCGACGATGCGGGCGCTCTTCTTGTAGGGCTTGTTGTAGGCCAGGCCCAGCTGCTGCATCGCGTAGAGCACGCGCCGGTGCACAGGCTTGAGGCCGTCGCGCACGTCGGGCAGCGCCCGTCCCACGATCACGCTCATGGCGTAATCGAGATAGGATGAGCGCATCTCCTCTTCGAGTTCCCGGGGTTCTATGCGTCCGTCAAGATCAGTTATAGCCAACTGGTTTTCTCCTTTTCAAAACCCGGGGACACATTACTTAATTCAGCACCGGCCGGTCGGGATGAATTTAGTAGTGTGTCCCTAGATATCCAGGAACCTTACCTGGCGCGCGTTCGATTCGATAAAGTTGCGGCGCGGCTCCACCTTGTCGCCCATCAGTGTCGTGAAAATCTCGTCTGCTGCTGCTGCATCTTCCAGTGAGACCTGGAGCAACGTCCGAGAGTCTGGATTCATCGTCGTCTCCCAGAGCTGTTCGGGATTCATTTCACCAAGGCCCTTGAAGCGCTGCAGATTGATTCCTTCCTTGGCCAGGGAGAGGATCGATCCGGTGAGTTCGTCGAAGGTCTCCGCTCCGTGCTCCTTCTTGCCCATGGTGAGCATGAACGGCGGCTCACCGATGAGCTCCCTCATCTTGCCGTATAGATCACGCATGCTGGCGAGCTCGCGACTGGCCAGAAGCTCGGTTTTCACTTCGACGGTGTGTGAGACGCCGGTCCGTTTGTCTGTGACCTTGAGCGTGATCATTCCAGCGTCCTTGTCTTCGGAGACGACCTCCAGCCGGTCGAATTTTGCCGCGGCCTCCTTCGTCTTCAGAAACTTGCTAAAAGTCGCGTAGTCCTTGATATCTTTTTCCAGAAGGGTCTGGCTTCGTACGTAATCCGCCACGCCATGGCCATAAAGGGCCCGCAGCTTGGTATCCCAGCCCTCGTATTCCTTATGCCACCTCTGGAAGCGTTGAAATTTTGCCTGGCTGAGCACAGTCTTTCCCCCCGCCTTGCCATTACCCCCGCCGAGCACCGCTATCGTCTCAAGCTTGTCTCTGAGCAGCAGCTCTTCCAGCTGGCTTTCCTTATCAACATAGATCTCCTGTCCGCCCTGCTTGATGCGGAACAGCGGCGGCTGAGCGATGTAGACATAGCCGGCGTCGATCATCTCTTTCATGTAACGGAAGAAGAACGTGAGTATCAGGGTTCGGATGTGGGCGCCGTCCACGTCAGCATCGGTCATGATGATGACCTTGTGATAGCGGGCGCCGGTTATGCTGAACTCGTCGGCGATGCCGGTGCCCAGCGCCGTTATCATCGCCTGGATCTCCTTGTTGGCCAGGATGTTGTTGAGCCTGGCTTTCTCCACATTTATGATCTTCCCCCTGAGCGGCAGGATCGCCTGGAAAGCCCGGTCGCGGGCCTGCTTGGCTGAGCCACCGGCGCTGTCTCCCTCGACGAGATAGATCTCGCAGGCCGCCGGATCCTTAATCGAACAGTCGGCAAGTTTGCCGGGAAGGGCGCTGTTCTCCAGGACGCTCTTGCGCCTGGTGAGGTCACGGGCCTTGCGTGCTGCCGCCCGGGCCCTGGCGGCCGAAGCGGCCTTGGTGACGATCTGCTTTGCCTCTGCGGGGTGTTCCTCCAGGAACTCTGACAGCTTGCCCCCCACTGCGCTCTCGACGAAACCGCGCATCTCGGAGTTGCCCAGCTTGGTCTTGGTCTGACCCTCGAATTGAGGCTCGCGCAATTTGACTGAGATGACCGCCGACAGGCCCTCACGGACATCGTCGCCGGAAAGCGCCTCCTCCTTCTCCTTGAGCAGGCCCTTGGTGCGGGCGTAATCGTTGATGACTCGCGTAAGCGCCGCACGGAAACCCGAGAGGTGCGTACCGCCCTCCTGGGTGTTGATGCTGTTTGCGAAGGAAAAGATGCTCTCCACGTATGAGGCGTTCCACTGCATCGCCACTTCGACCTCGCCCCGCTTGCCCTCTTTTTCGAGATAGACGATGTTCTTATGTATCGGATCCTTGTTGCTGTTGATGTGGGCGACGAAATCCTTGATGCCGTTCTCGTAGTGGTAGACGGCTTCCTGCGGCTCGCCCCGCTCGTCGGCGAGGGAGATTTTCAGACCCTTGGTCAAAAATGCCATCTCTCGAAGGCGCTGCGACAGGGTCGAGAACTTGTAGTCGACTTCCTCGAAGATCTGCATGTCGGCCATAAACGTGACCGAGGTGCCTGTGTCTTTTGTGGCTTTGCCCTTTTTGAGGTCGCCAGTGGGGACTCCGCGCTCGAAGCTCTGGGTCCAGATGAAACCGTCGCGGCGTATCTCGACAGTCAGCCATTCCGAGAGCGCGTTGACCACTGAAAGGCCGACGCCGTGCAGGCCGCCGGACACCTTGTAGCCCTCGCCGCCGAACTTGCCGCCGGCATGAAGGACCGTCAGCACGATCTCCGCGGCGGGCTTTTTGTATTTGGGGTGTGGCGCCACGGGAATCCCGCGGCCATCATCCTTAACGGTGATCGAGTTGTCGGGATTGATGAACGCGTTGATTTCGGTGCAGAATCCGCCAGCAAGCGCCTCATCTACCGAGTTGTCAACCACCTCGTACACCAGGTGATGCAGTCCCCGCGAGCTGGTGGAACCGATGTACATGCTGGGACGCTTGCGGACAGCTTCAAGGCCCTCGAGTACGGTTATGTCTTTTGAGTCGTAACTAGATTTTGGCATAGTCCATTCGTTCGTAGCTGAAAACTTGGCTCAAACCTGGAGCGGAGGCGCCCCGTTCAGGGGGCGGCGATTGGGGGCGGAAAACAGCTCTTCAGACAGGGCTGCGCTCCTTCAAGCTCCGACCTCCGGTTTGGGTGGTGAGGACCCTTGGAATTACTCCCCGGAGTATATCACAAAGGCGCTTTGATTTTCCAAGCCGAGGGGGTAAAACTATCCAGCTATTTGCGGGATTTTCCTTTGCTCCTGGCCTGGTGGACAAAGCGTATTTCCTTGACCTCCACGGGTGGGTCAAGATCGTTGAGTCGCCTGGTCAGTTCAGTGGCTGAGAGCTTGAGCTCGCAGGCCCATCCACCTGACTCACAACTGACCACCATTACGCCCTCGCTGAACGCTTCAACGGCGGTACTGGCAGCGATCTCGGCCCCTGCGGCCTGCTCCCAGAGGCTTTGCAGACACAGGCCGGGGCTCGTACGCCAGAGCCGGTCGCGCTCCCTCCGGACGATCGATCCTATATTCCTGTACCTAGCCATATAGATTCCCGACCTCCTGGCTTGGCACACCCCTGTTGACCTCGATCACGCAGGCGGCGCCGAGCTCTTCCTCGGTGAACAGACCCGTGTCGGCGGCAGTGATAATGGTCTGGGGGTCGCTGGCATATGATGCGGCTTCGTCGCTGCCGGCCCCTCTTTTGCCGTTTTCGGCAAGAGCTGCCAGCAGGCGGCGGCGGCGCTCGGGGTCCAGCTCGCTCATCACATCGTCGAGCAGCAACATCGGCGGCTCTCCGGACTCCATGCCCATGCGCCTGTCGGCCAGCAGCAGCGCCAGCACCGCTGCGCGCTGTTCGCCCTGGGAGCCATACGCTCTCAGACTTCGAAAGCCCAGCGTGAAATCGACGTCGTCCCGGTGTGTACCGATTCCGGTGGCAAGTCTCCCGAGATCGTCCGACCACCTGTCCTCCAGCGCCGACACCACTTTTTCCTCCAGCTCCGCCACTCCGCCGAAGCCGGACAGCTGGGATATATAGTCGACCCCGGCATGGACGTCGTCCGCCGATATCTCGCGGAAGGCGCTCCCGAATCTGGGCTCGATCTCCCGGCAATAGTTCAGGCGCTCCCGGTAGATCTTGACCGCCAGCGAAGCCAGCTGCCGGTCCCAGGGGGAGATGTCTGCAAGCTGGACCAGTCCCGCCCGGGCTCTTTGCAGAAAGCTGTTGCGTTGCGCCAGCACCTTCTGGTAATCGAGAAGAAGCCGCCGGTATGAGGGCTGGCGCCTGCTGATTGCCTCGTCCAGAAAACGGCGCCTCTCGGCTGGCGGCCCCTTGATCAGCTGCAGGTCGTCCGGAGAAAAACAGAGGATCGAACCAGGAGGCAGCCATTGGGGGCCGCCGCCGGAGTCAATGATGGAACCCGACCCCCGTTCACAGGCTACTGCTCTATCGATCTGGGAGCCACTCCAGTCAACGGCGGCTTCTATGCGGAAAAAGGAGGTGTTTTCTCGCACCAACTCCTGCTCCCGGCTGGTTCGAAATGAGCGGCCGCAACACGCGAAGACAGCGGCTTCGAGGATACTGGTCTTGCCGGCTCCGTTGGCTCCGACGACAATCGAAAGGCCCGGGGGGAACTCGGCGATTCCATTCTCGATGTTTCTGAAGTTGCTTAGCTGTAGTCGCCTGAGGCGCAAAGCCTTGAATACCGCCGTTCTTATATGAAGGAACTTTTCTAGCCGGTGAGGCGCACAGGCATTATCAGGTAGAGGAAGTCGTCTCCCTCGCCCTTGATAAGGCCCGGCCGCAAGGGGCTGATTATCCGTAAAGCGATCTGCTTTGCCGCGACGCTGTCGACGCCTTCGCGAAGGAACTCCGGATTGAATCCGATCTCTACCTCTTCTCCCTGAAAAGCGACGGGCATGGTCTCTTTGGCTTCTCCCACCTGAGGCGTCTGTGCTGAGATGGTCAGTTCCCCGGATGCGAACTTCAGGCGCAGGGGGGCGTTCTTCTGGGCCATCAGGCTGATGCGGCCGACCGCCTCCATGAGCTCTTCCTTGTCCATGTTGATCTCGTGCTTGAACTCATCCGGCAACAGCTGCTGGTAGTTGGGGAACTGGCCCTCGATCAGCCGTGACGTCAGGATAGTATCCGCCGCGGTGAAGATAGCCTGCCCGTCCATGATGCCGATGCTGATCTTTTCTGCTCCTGACTGCGAGCAGATACGGGCGAGCTCCTCAAGGGATGCCCGGGGGATTATTACTTCTTTCTTGTCCTTGAGACTACTCTCGGCTACAGTCTCGCGCACGCTCAGTCTGTAGCTGTCGGTAGCCACCATCTTCAGTTTATCCTTGGAGAACTTTACCAGGATCCCGGTGAGGACAGGCCTGGTCTCATCGCGCGAAGCTGCCCTGGCCACAGTGTTGATCGTTGACACCAGCGGTTCGCTGTTTATCTCAAACGATCCGTCCTCGGGCATCTCTGGCAGGCGAGGGAAGTCAGCCGCCGGCAGGCAGTTAAGGCGGAAGCTTGCGGTTCCACACTGGACCGTCGCTACCTGCTCCTGTTCGTCCATATCGATGCTGACTTCACCCGCTGGAAGGCTACGGACTACGTCTGTCATCAGCCTACCCGGGACTACCAGGGCTCCTTCTCCTTCCGACACAGCTTCCATGGTCAGCCGTAGCGACAGCTCCATGTCAGTACTGGCCAGTTCGATCCTGCCGCCTTCTTTCAATCCGACCCTGATTCCGGACAGGACCGGCATGGTGCTTTTGGTGGAAACGGTCTTGAGAACCGACTGCAGCTTTTCGAGCAAGAGATCTCTGGAACAGGTTATCCGCATGAGGCGACCTCCAACGATTATTTATTTAATAATTTATTAAAAAGAAAGCATTAATAGTAGTAAGCCGCCTGAAAGCGGGGACAACCTGACAAAACTGCTCCAAAACAGGGAACTCACACCAGGGAAAAAATAGTGAACAACCCTGAGGATAACAGGCCGTCTCGATGGAACAACCTTACCCGACCAAAGCCATATGCGCAAAACTGAGGATAAACCAAAGAGGCTCCACAGGACACAGGTGACTTTTCCACCGGGTTTCCCACGCTAACGGCTGGAGTTCTTCAACCTGCTGGTGATCTGCTGGACCATGGTGAAGACCTCACGCTCTTCCTTGATCAGTTTGGCGATCTTGTTGATAGCATGAATAACCGTGGTATGATCCCGCCCTCCGAACTTCTCGCCGATACGGGGCAGTGAAGAATCAGTCAGCTCCCGGCAGAGGTACATGGCTATCTGCCTTGGAAAGACGATGCTCTGGCTCCGCTTGCTGCCCTTTAGGTCGCTCATGGATACGCTGAAGAAGCGGCAGGCCTCGTTCTGGATCATGTCGATGGTGATCCGGGTGTCGAGGTTGGTGGGAAGGATGTCTTTGAGGGCATCCTTGGCAAGAGGCAGGGTTATCTCCGAGCTGGTGAACTTGGCCTGGGCGGCGACCCGGATGAGCGCCCCTTCCAGCTCCCTTATGTTCGTGGGTATGCCGCGGGCGATAAAGCCGAGCACCTCGTCAGTGGAGTCGGGAGATATATATATGTTCCTTGAAGCGACCTGCTTGCGAAGGATGGCTATCCTGGTCTCTACGTCCGGCGGTTGTATGTCTGTGATCAGACCCGACTCGAAACGGCTGCGCAGGCGTTCTTCCAGGGTGGCTATCTCTTTGGGGGGCCGGTCGCTGGATATCGCTATCTGTTTGCCTGCTTCATAAAGGTCGTTGAAGGTGTGGAAGAACTCCTCCTGGGTACCCTCCTTGTTCTCAAGGAACTGGATATCGTCGATCAGCAGCACGTCGTTGTTGCGGTATTTGCGCTTGAAGTCCTCCATCTTTCTGTCCCTCACGGAATTGATGAAGTCGTTCGTGAATGACTCCACGGTCATATACTTGACCGAGAGCTCGGGGTTGTTTGTGGCCACGTAGTGTCCGATCGCCTGGAGCAGGTGGGTCTTGCCAAGACCAACCCCGCCATAGATAAAGAACGGGTTATAAGCGCGAGCGGGGACCTCGGCTACTGCGAGCGCCGCCGCATGGGCGAAGCGGTTGCTGGAGCCGATGACAAAGCTCTCGAACGTGTACTTCGGATTGAGGCTGCCCAGGGCCGGGCGCTCGGAGACCTCGATGCGTGGCAGTGGAAGTGAAACCGGCGGCTCGTTGCCGTCTGTGACCAGCGGCGCCACAACGACCCTGACCGGGACCTCCTCGCCGACGACTTCTTGAAGGGAGTCTTCGATGAGGGGCATGAAGCGAGTCTCGATCTTTGATTTTGCAAAATCGTTGGGGACGGAAAGCAGGAAGGTGTTGTCTTCCTCCATGCCCTCGGTGCCGGCGTTCTCAAACCAGATCTCATACGCGGAGCTGCTCAGAGATTCTCTGATCGACTCTTTGGCGCGTCGCCAAATCGTTTCTGCTCGGTCTGCCATGGATGGCTCCTGTAAGTTCGCGGGATGCCCCCCAAAAACCAGGTTACGAGCGCGGCTCACAACGGGATGTGCTGGCAACCTGCCGCAGTGCGATTGACTCTGGGGAGAGTGTGGCGAAGATTTTATAGCCGTCCCGTCATGAAAACAAGATGTCAGGGAGAGCCCGGAGGGGCATAGTTATCCACAGGCCCTGTGCATAAGGCGTTGATAAAACCCCCGCAAAACGCAGGTTTGGCCGGTTGGGTAAACCGGGGTCCCGGGGACGGTTAACTTCCTGCATCTCGTGACATTGTCCGCACTATCCACAGGTGTGAACAGGCTGTGGATAAAAGCGGGTCCGGACGTGCCTGTTGGTATCCAGAACTGGCGACGGTTTTCAATGAGATTCCGGCTAATAAAGGAATTCCCGTACAGGGATAGAACAAATTAGAACGAAAATCCCGCAAACTACGGGAGTCAGTCACTTGACTACAGTAATAGCCTTTTCAAATCAGAAGGGCGGGGTCGCCAAAACGACTTCCACCCTCAATGTCGGTGTTGCCCTGCGTGAGATGCATTACCGCGTCCTCGCGATAGACATGGACCCCCAGGGAAACCTGTCCATGAGCCAGGGGATAAATCCGGATTTCCTCACCAGGAGCATGTTCAACGTGCTGGTCCAGCGCGTTCCCCTGGACGACGTCATCCAGCGCTGCGAGATCGACATCGCGCCGGCAAGCATCGACCTGGCGGGAGCCGAGCTGGCGCTGTCGTCGGCGATCGGCCGGGAGCGCGCCCTGGAGAAAGCGCTCATGCAGGTGAAGCACCGTTATGACTTCGTCCTCATCGACACCCCGCCGTCACTGGGCCTGCTGACGATCAACGCCCTGACAGCTGCGGACGGTGTCATCGTACCCGTGCAGTGCGAGTACCTTTCGCTGCGGGGGCTGGCACAGCTGGAAAAAACGCTGGAGATGATCAGAGAGAACCTCAATCCGGACGTCCGAATAAGGGGCATCCTGCCGACCATGTTCGACGCCCGGACCATCCACGGCCGCGAAGCAATCGAGATACTCAAGGAGAGCTTCGGTGAGACGGTATTCAAGACCGTGGTGAGGAAAACCATAAAGTTCGCGGAAGCCCCGGTTCAGGGCCGCTCGATCATGGCCTATGAGCCCGAGGGCGCCGCCGCGGACGCCTATCGAAACCTGGCAAAGGAGTTGCTCAATGCAAATGCGAGCGAGCATGAAGGAAGGGGCCTTAGCGAACCTCTTCCAGCCTACGGAGCACATATCTGAGAACGTGACCGTGGAGGAGAAGCGTCCGGCGCCCCGGGAGAGCCTGGAAGCGCGTCGGGACGCGGCCTACATCGCCGCCATCAAGGTGGTAGGGGTGGGCGGCGGCGGCACCAACGCCGTGAACCGCATGATCGCTGCCGGCATCAAGGGCGTGGAGTTCATCGCCCTCAACACCGATGCCCAGGCCCTGCAGATGTCAGAAGCCGACGTCAAGATCCATGTCGGCGGCGAGTTGACCCGCGGGCTTGGCGGCGGTGCCGACCCCAGCGTCGGCACCGAGGCCATGGAGCGCAGTCGTGACGAAGTGAAAAAGGTATTGCGTGGGGCCGACCTGGTCTTTATAACCGCCGGGGAAGGCGGAGGCACCGGCACCGGCGCCGCACCGGTTATCGCCGCGGTCGCCAGGGAGACCGGCGCGCTGACGATCGGGATCGTGACCAGGCCGTTCAGCTTCGAGGGAACCAAGCGTAACATCCAGGCCGAGGAAGGAATCCGCAAGCTGCGCGAGGCTGCGGATACCGTCATCGTCGTCCCCAACGACCGCCTGCTGCAGGTTGTCGAGCGCGGCACGAGCCTGCTGGAATCATTCGCCGTAGCCGATGACGTTTTGCGGCAGGGCGTCGAGAGCATCTGCGACCTCATCAATGTACCCGGTTTGATCAATGTCGATTTCGCCGATGTGCGGACCATCATTAAGGGAGCCGGCAGCGCGCTCATGGGGATAGGTGTCGCCTCGGGAGAGAACAGGGCAACCGAAGCCGCGCGCCAGGCAATCGGCTCACCACTGCTCGAGACTTCCATCGAAGGCGCCAGCGGTATCCTGCTCAACATCAAGGGCAGCTGCGATGTCGCCCTGCAGGAGGCCAACGAGGCGGCTCAGGTTGTGGCTGAGGTGGCGTCAGAGGATGCCAACATCATCTTCGGCACAGTGGTCGACGAGACCCTGGCCGACTCGATCATGGTGACCGTCATCGCGACAGGGTTCGATCGCGGCGCTGATTCCCAGCGGCGCACCCAGCGGCGGCAGGATACCAGTCTCGATACGCCCGATTTTATGAACGCCTAAGGCCGCCGGGGGCATAGCGGCGCTCCGCTGACCGTTATTGCAGCAGACAACAGGCCATGCCGGCCTGATAGATATCCAGAGGCGCCCCGAAGGGGCGCCTCTTTTTTAATCAGTGACTCGCATGCCTGACCAGCGATACGCACAAGAGCCAGGGCAGGTGGGCGACCGGAGTCTACATCAGATACGACAGCCCACGCCTTGTCTTCCAGAGGAAATACTTCTCCAGGAGCCGCTTGCCGATATTCGCCAGCGGATTGGGGAGCATTATGGCAAGCTGTCTCGGCTTCAGGAGATGGTTGCTGACGATGACCACTTCCTTGTCGCCGGCGTCCAGGCCGCAGAGGCCGGGAATCTTGCCCCAGGGCTTGGACTTTAATCTTTCGCCCGAGCCTTCGAGCAGACGCACGATGTTATGCGCAGCGATCTTCGCGGTTTCCTCGGAAGGGAAGCCCGTCTTCGGCATGCCAAGCGCCACCGGCGTCGTGAATGGCAGCGGTACGGCGACAGCCAGACCAGCAGCGAATATGTTGGAGTACTTTTTGTGCCGGTAGGAATCATCCACAGGGATGAAGCCCTTCTCGTCACCAAGGTCGCCGGACTCCTTGACGAACCTGGCTCCGTTGAATGGCGGTATGATCATCGAGTATTTGTAAGGCAGCTGGCGGCCGTCCTTCAGGACTACCTCATCCCCGGTTATCTTTTCTATCTCCGAGTTGACTACATACTTGATGTTGAACATCTTCATGAACGACTTGAGCATGGCTTCGCCGCCGGCCATGCCGCCGATGCCGAAATGCGCCAGGAACGGTTCGGGAGTGATCCAGGTGATGTCGATCCGGTCGCGGACACCTGCCTTGCGGGCGGCATACTCGAGATTGAAAAGAAACTCGTAGCCGGCGCCCATGCAACTGGCGCCCTGGCTTGCTCCCACGATGACTGGTCCGGGATCTTCGACGAGCTTCTCCCAGCCCCTGCGAGCTTCCTCGGCGTGGCTGGGGGTGCACACCGAATAAGTGTTTTTATCAGGACCCAGCCCCTCGATCAGATCGAAGCGCGTGGTCACGCCCGATGCGACAAGCAGGTAATCGTATTCGACGGCACCGTCGTTTGTAACCACCCTGTTCTGTTCCGGCTCGACGGCGGTGACCTCGGTCTTGAGGAATCGCACCCCGCGTTTTTCAAGGAGCGGCGCCAGAGGCACGCTGATATCTCTGATGTTACGCCACCCGAAGGGGACCCATATGAGGGATGGGATGTAAACAAAATCATCGGTCTTCGAGATAAGTGTTACTTCGTGCTCCGGCCCCAGCTTGCGCCTGGCCTCGAGAGCACCCGTTATTCCGGCAAAACTTCCGCCTATGACTACTACTTGTGACATGATGCGCCCCCGCGATCGGGGTATTCTCCCTTCAGTGATTGTATTTGTGGGTGTCAGAACGCTACCTTTTGAGCGGCCGCGATCCAGCTGTCCCATATACCCGTGGGGGTATCGTTATCCAAACATTTAGACAACAGGATGCCGCAAAAGTTTCATTAAGAAGGATGGATTGTCAGGCGACTGTTCAATGGGTTGGACCGCCGGCAGGGACCGCAGCGGTGACATCAGGGAAACTGTTCGGGAAGACGCCGGCCGCCGGCAGGAAACCTGCCGGCGGCCGCCTGATAAAGCTAAAGAGTGTCAGGGAAGCTCAACCACGACGCTGGTCATGGTCTGCGCGATGCCGTCGATGGACTGGATCTCGGAAACGATCGTATTGCCCAGCTCGCTGATATCGCCACCTTCGATGTAAGCGATGAGGTCGTACGCCCCGGTTACCGCGTGGGCGCTTTTCACACCCGGGATATCTGCTATCTTTTTCCTCACATCGCCTGCCTTGCCGGGGGCGATGTTGGCCAGTACATAGGCTGCGGCCATCTGTCCCACCTCCTTCTTAAAAGTGTAGAATGTGCCGTGCAATACCTTATGCCGAGCACTTGATCGCGTCAATTATGCGGCATGCTGCGAAATTCCAAACCAGTATGCTCCTGCACCGGCTCTGGACCATGACATGAAAAGACTGATAGTCAACGCTGACGATTTCGGCCTGACAAGTGGAGTGAACCGGGCTGTCGTCGAATGCCATCAAAGGGGCGTGGTGACCAGCGCCACCCTGATGGTCAATGGCGGAGCCGCGGTAGAGGCGGCGCTCCTGGCGGCGGATAATCCGCAGCTAGGCGTCGGGCTTCATCTGAACCTGACCTCGGGGCCGCCCCTGATGCCGCCTGGCAGTGTTCCTTCGCTGGTAGGCAGCGACGGGGATTTTCCAGGACTGAAGACGGCCTTGTGGCGGCTTACTTCCGGAAAAGCCAAGACCCACGAACTGGAAGACGAGATAGCCGCTCAGATCGACCGGCTGATAAAGCTGGGCATCCGCCCGACTCATATCGATAGCCACCACCATCTGCACGCGCACCCGCGTCTGCGGTCACTTGTCAGGAAGATTTGTCCGCGTCATGGCATCACGAAGATGCGCGGTTTCCGCATGGCGGCGAGAAGCCCCAAGGCAATGGCCGTCACTTTTGCTGCGCGTCTGCCCTCCGCCGGAGCCAGTATGAACACGCCCGACAGGTTTTCGGGCATCGAGGTCATGGGTAACAGGGATATGGCGGCGGCGCTCAGGCGGGGACTGGCCGGCGATGGCGATACACTGGAGTTCATGTGCCATCCGGGGTACGCAGACGAGGAGCTGACGAAGGTCACGAGTTACGCTGCTCCTCGTCAGGCGGAACTGCTCCGGCTTCTTTCGGCTGCCTTCACGGCGGCCGCCGATGAAGCAGGAGTCCGGAAGATATCCTTTGCTGCGCTGTGAGCAGCGTCTTTCGGGGAAGGGACCAAGGATGAAGCTGGAAGACTGGTTCAAAAAACGCACCTATCACTTTTCCGAATTCTCGGATGTCGAGGCCCTGGTCGGGCTCAAGCAGGAAAAGGGCCTGACCGTCAGCGTCTGCCTGCCTACCCGGAACGAAGCCGATACGATCCCCAATATCCTGCCAGTCATCCGCAGGTCGCTGATGGAGCGCCACCAGCTTGTGGACCAGCTGGCGATCATCGACTCACGCTCGACGGACGACACGGCCAGGGTCGCCGCAGAGTACGGGGCCGAGGTCTTCTATGACGATGAGTATCTCGTCGACCAGCCACCCGCCTATGGCAAAGGAGAGGCGCTGTGGAAAAGCCTGGTGCCGCTCACCGGCGATATCGTGGTCTGGGTGGACTCCGACATCCGCAACTTCACGCCCCATTTCATCTACGGCCTTCTCGGTCCGCTGCTGTCCGACGAAGCGATCGGTTACGTCAAGGGATACTATCGCCGCCCCCTTTTCCTGGGCGACATGAAGCGGGAGACCGGCGGCGGCAGGGTGACCGAGATCTGTGCCCGCCCTCTGATCAACATGTTCTATCCCGAGCTGGCGGGCTTGATACAGCCGCTGTCCGGCGAATACGCCGGCCGCCGCAGCATCCTCGAGAGCGTTCCCTTTTTCACCGGCTACGGCGTCGAGCTCGGCCTCGATATCGACATCTTCCGCAAGTACGGGCTGGCCGCCATCGCTCAGACGGACCTTAAACGCCGCGTCCACCACAACCAGAGTACCGAAGCTCTGGGCCAGATGGCCTTCGGCATCATGCAGGCTGTCTTCAAGCGACTTCACGACGAAGGCCGGCTGGAGCTCAGGGACGACCCGCTTCCTGAATACAACAGTATCTTCTACCGAAAGGGCCAGTATGGTCTCGAGGCCCGGGAAGTGAAGGTGGTCGAGCGGCCACCGCTTGACACGCTGGAAGAATACCGGCGGTTACATCCGCGCCGCGCCACCGGGGCGGCTTCCTGATGCGCGCCGCGCCACCACGAGCCATATACACGGATCTGGATGGGACCATGCTGGGCAGGCACGGATCCCTGTTTCGGACGGCGAAGGGCGAGTTTACTCAGGCCGGAGCCCTGGCACTCGGCCTCTGTCACGAGCGCGCGGTCGATCTATGCCTTTGTTCAGGCCGCAGTGTCAGGTTGTTGCGCGAGGACGCCCGGCTGCTCGGTGTGGAAAAGTATATAGCCGAGGCAGGCTGCGTCCTGGTTCGCGATCGTGGAGCCACTATCATCAACAACTGCCAGCCATATGGCGAGCGGGAGGGCCTGACTGTGTTTGAAGAAATCGACCACACCGGCGCTCCGGCTCTGCTGCTTGATCATTTCGGGCCGGCGCTCGCCTATCACGAGCCCTGGTATCGCGATCATAGCTACTCTCACCTGCTCAGAGGTCACATCGACACAAAAGAGGCCAGCAGGCTTTTGAAAACAGCAGGTCGAGGCGATCTCAGGCTGGTGGATAACGGTATCATCGAAGACAGGGGTTACGGCATGCCGGTGGAGGAGTTGCACGCCTATCATCTGGTGCCGAGGCAGGCGGGTAAGGGCAGCGCCATCCGGCTGGACCTGGAGCTGTCGGGCATCTCCCGCGAGGAAGCGGTCGCCTGCGGCGACTCCGCCCAGGACCTGGAGATGGCCGACGAGGTCAGGACCCTGTACCTCATGGCCAACGCTGCGGAAAACCACTCCGGCTTAAAGTCGATGCTGGCAGGTTACGACAACGTCGTGATCGTCAAGGCATCAATGGTGGAGGGGTTCAGTGAAGCGGTCTTGAGTGAGCTTGGAGGCAAATAGGCGAAGCGGGACAAGGTGTTGCCAGCGGTATGATGCGGTGCCAGGTAGTGCGATGTGGTACCGGCAAGGACGGAGCCACGGGCCGCCCTAATCGTTGAGGAAGTCCTCGGGAGTGACATTGTCGAGGAAGTCGCGGAACTTCTCCACGACCTGGTCGGCGTCCTCGACCTCGTGGTCGAACTCGATGGCGTTATCTTCTATCAGCTGGTCGGATGCATAGATGGGAGCATTCGTCCTCACCGCCAGCGCCAGAGCGTCGCTCGGCCGCGAATCCACCTCGATCTCACCAGCATCCAGTTTCAGGGTGAGTAGCGCGTAGAAGGTGTTCTCCTTCAGCTCGGTCACAGTCACCTTGAGGATCTCGGCATGCAGTTCCCCGAGGATCGAGGTCATGAGGTCATGGGTCATTGGCCGGGGGAGATCGGTTCCCTGGAGTTTCATCAGGATTGCCGCCGCTTCCTGATGGCCGATCCAGATCGGGAGGAATTTGTTTGCGTCGGCAGTCTTGAGCAGGATGATCGGCTGTTTGCCGATGACATCGAAGCTGATACCGTAAAGAACCATCTCTTTCATCACATTCACCCCTGTGCAGCTATTATAGATGGAAGCGGATACGCTTGCCAGCTGCCCCCCGGGTTAGCTAAACTATCAATCCGGATGGCAGCGAGCCATCCCCTGTTTTTTCAGCGGGCGTATAGCTCAGTTGGTTAGAGCGCATCTCTGATAAGGATGAGGTCCCTGGTTCGAATCCAGGTACGCCCACCACTCACTCTCCCTCGATCTTCTCCCAGGTCAGACCACTGTCCCGGCTTCGGATGATCGTCTGCCCGTCTCCCACCGCGAAGATTGTGCCGGCATCGGCCAGCGCAATCGCGCGAAGTGCCTGATTTGTTTGAGAGACCATCGCCGCCCAGGTCTGGCCGCTGTCTCCGGTGCGGAGGACCACTCCATCCCAACCTGCGGTCAAGGCATTCTGGCTGTCGATGAAGTGGATCGCCAGGAGGTCGGCATCCCAGTTGCGGGGTCCGAACTCCCATTCCTTCCCGCCATCGGGGGTTTTGAGGATCACGGTCTTGCCTCCGAACGCATAAGCCTTTTCCTGCTCGATGTTGCCCGCGATAAAAGCGGTGTAAGGATCGTAAAGATCGACGGCGAAGAGCTTAAGGTCGGCATCCGGTAGAGTCAGTTGCTGCCAGTCGGCTCCATTTGTGGTTTTATAGGCGCGGCCGGTCGAACTCACAGTTATGCCCGTGCCGTCCGGCGTGAAATCAACGGCCTCGAAATTGAGCGAGCGGTCGTTGCCGGAAAATCTGGAAACCCAGGTCTTGCCACCGTCGGAAGTGCTGACGATCGTACCGTGCCAGCCCACCGCCACGGCGCCGCCGCCACTGATGGGAGCGATCGCATTGAGAGTGTCGCTTGTCGGCGATGCGGTTTTTTCCCAGGTAAGGCCTCCGTCGACTGAACGCAGGATGTTGCCGCTCGAGCCCACGGCGACCGCAGTTTTGGCGTCAAGGATCGCGATCGAATTGAGATCGGCTTCGGTCGGCACAGGGACCCTGGACCAGGTCTGGCCACCGTCGCCAGATCGCATGATGGTCCCACGCCAGCCGGAGATCAGACCCAGGGAAGGACCGTTGAATGCGACATCCGTGTATATTCGCAACCACGACGGCTGCTCTGGCTCCGGAGTGCCTGCCGGGATTGTCGGCGTCGGCGATTCCCCAGGAACACAGCCGGTGGCGATAAGCGCTGCAATGAGGACCAGGCAGGCCAGGCACAAAAAAGCTTTTTGGCGCATCGTATCTCCTGAATGAAAGTCGGGCAGGGCAATGAAGGTGACAAGATTCTACAACAGGCTACAGTTTTTCCACAAAGACCGGCATGGAAACCAGCACCAGGTCTTCGCCATCCATCTCGATGCTTTTCCCATCAAGGGTGGTTACAACAACCGGTCCAGCCACTTCTGCTGGCGGCCTAACGTCGCCATTGTCCCATAAGACATATACCGGCCTGCGGCTGTCATCAAAATCAAATCGGAAATTGCCGGCAGCGATCACGTGAACATGTGTGCACCCACTCAATCTGGATATCATGGTCTGATAGGCCTTATAGCTCAGCTTCTTTGTTCCCGCCGGCACTCCGGCTCCAGCCTCGCTCCCGAGGCCGTTATAGATGAGCCCGGTATTATCAAAAAAACCACCATCCTCATCGTGATAGCGATAATTCTCATAGAACCTTGCCCACGCGACCCTATCGACCCGCGCTCCCAACATGGTAGCGAACCGTGCAACCAGTTCTGATGCCTGTTCCTCTTCTGTCTGCACGGGTGAACCAGGAGGCCAGGTCAGGGGTCCTGTGGGCGCAGCGCACTCCGTGACCCAGAACTCGATGCTGTCACTGAGGCCATGTTTTTGCAGGAGATTACGATATTCCTTCATCGATCCCAGCATCGTCGCCTCTGTGCCATAGAAGTCGTAGAAGTGCATGTCGAGTATGTCAAAGGGCTGCCTGTCTTCGCCGGCCTGAAGGGCGATTTCACCGACGATCCGGTCATAGGTCGCCAGGGACCGGCGCCATCCCTCCTCGTCTTGACTCGGCCAGCGAGCGCCGGCCCCGGCCAGCGCGATCCTGCAGTCAGGACAGGCCTCACGGATAACCTGTTGAATGGAGAAGAAGAAGCGAGGGTAATCTCCGGGATTGTCCCAGACCAGGTCAGGCTCATTGCCGATCTGCCAGGTCTTTATCCAGGGATAACGCTGGATCAAGTCACGCATCGAGATCTGGAAGAGCGTCATGTCAGCAGGGGCGAACGAGTTCACCGGCAGAACGCACCCGACTACTTCGATGCCGCTGTTTCTCAGCTTTTCGAGGTAACCAGCGGGTTCGATGAATCCCCAGCCGTCAAAGGCGAAGTCAATCCTCACCCAGCTGACTCCCAGCTCCTTGGTGAGGTCGAGGGAATAGTCCTGATACTCAGCGATCGAGTCAAGACCCAGCGAGTTCAGAACCGTTTGGCTGGCGCTGGTCGGGAGAGCGCTGAGTGTTCCCGGGCTGAAAAGGCCGAAGGGGGAGTATACATCTACAGTTGCGCCATCGTCCTGCTGGCTACCGCTGGTCGTCAATATCAATAATGTCACGCCGATCGCTCCCGCGATAAGTGTAGCGACGACCACGCATATAGTCTTCATTCTTCCATGCACTCTATTTAGGATCCGCTTGGATTTAGTCTGGAAGCAGACAGCTGGAGCTACCTTTGTTTGAAATACCCGCTGATCACAAGATTCTAACTGTTATGGGGCCTCTGCCGCAGGCGCCGGGTGAAAAGCGCCTGCGTTGATACTGATTCTGTGGGTGAGCCTGCTCAAGTCACAATCACGGGATGCCGATGTGGTTCCACAGAGGGGGGCTTTACCTGTGCATTCGCTGGCATTCCCATGCGCCGGTCTCCTCTCCCTAGCAATCGGGGCAACCAGGGCAGGATCCTTGGCAAAAAACGAGGCCGACAAACCCAAAGCAGGCTCACCGGAAACGGGGGTCTTTGTTGACGGGCGGACATCTTCGGCCTTACGCAAGCCGGAAATCGCCATCGCCCTGATGTTATGCGTTCTTGTGATCGCCGAGCTTCTGGCATCCGGCTACAACGAGATCCAGGAAATCCTGTTCCTGGGGTACTTCTTCCCCATCGCCCTTGGTGCCCGGTACTTTTCCCGCCGGAAGACCCTCGTCAACGCGGCATTGTGCACGATTGTCTATGCCGCCGCGTTTATTCCCAACATGACCATGCTTCCGGAGAGTGCAGAAGAACTCCTCGTGGAGCTGTCCACACGCGTCGTTCTGTTCATGATCGCCGGGATCGGACTCAGCTACTTCCGGCTCGGCATAGACCGGGAAAAAGAACGGGCGCTGAAAGTTGAACATGAGCGCGCAGAGCGGCGCAAGCTGATGCTCGAGATCTCAACCACCGTCTCCTCCTCACTCAAGATCGACCAGGTTCTCCAGTTGCTTTCGGTGAGGATCGTAGAGGCGGTCGACGCGACGTACTGCCGGATATTGCTGCTGGACCCTGAGGGTCACAGCTTGCGTGTGGTCGCGGCCCATCCCGTCCGTGAGATGGAGTCTACCATCGGACTGACCGTGCCGCTCACCGAACTCCCCGAGTACAGGAGGGCTATTGAAACACAGACAGCGGTGATCGTCGGCGGCCGAAGGCACGATGTTGTGGAGCCGATGACGCAGCGGCAGCGGGAACTCATGCTGAGCGCAAAATCACTGTTGCTGTATCCGCTGGTGGTCAGCGACAGGGCTGTGGGCGTAGTCTGCATCGGTGAACACCGCAGCTGGGAGCGGAGCCCCATGAGTTCGGAGAAGGCCGCGCTTTGCCAGACCATCGTGAACCAGGGAGCCGTGGCAGTAGGACATGCACTTAGCCACCAGGCTCTCGAGGAAGCATTCACCGGAACCATCCGTTCACTCGCAGAAGCCATCGATGCCAAGGATCCGTCGACCCGAGGCCACTCTGACTGGGTTTCCAAATATGCGCTGATGATCGGCCGCCAGATGGGCCTGGAAAACGGAGATCTGAACGAGCTTAAATACGCGGGCTATCTCCACGATGTGGGAAAGATCGGGATACCTGACGACATCCTTGGCAAGAGCAGCCAGCTTTCGGCGGATGAATGGAAGCTGATGAAGAAACACCCAATAGTCAGCGCGCGCATCCTGGATCCGGTGCCGATCGCGCCGGCCATCAAGGCAGCCATCCGGCATCATCACGAACGCTTTGACGGAAAGGGCTACCCCTACGGCCTGGCGGGAGGTTCGATCCCGCTGGCCGCCCGGATCATGTCAGTCGCCGATTCCTATGAGGCGATGACGTCCGACCGTCCATATCGCAAGGCTTTATCCGATGAGCAGGCGGTCGCAGAGCTGATGCGCTGTTCCGGGACCCAGTTCGACCCCGACATCGTCCACGCTTTCATGAAATCTCTCGGCAGGTCTATGCCCCTGAACGCTACCGACATGGATGTAGACGCCGAGTCCGCAGCCAGCTGAGATAGTCGCTCCGCGGTTGCGGGCGCGTCAATCATCCCGATCAGTCGGCGACCCGGCTTCCCCTCAGCAGCTTCAGCGAATGCAGGTATAACGGACTCTTGCTACTGCGGATGATGTCAGCTTCACGCAGGCTGGCCAGCAACTCCTCGGGTTTCCCGAACCTTCTCAGCGAAAGCATGGCGGTACCGATACCCTGGACCACGTGGCAGTCGCTGCCAGCGCCGCCCGGAATGTCATATTTTCGGGCGAGCCGCTTTGCCTTCTCGTTGAATGAGGTAAATGTGATGCGCGGGTTGTAAACCTCGATGACGTCGATGTCCGCGGCATTCCTTGCCAGGAGTTCATACGTCGGCGTCAGGTGCAGCGGATCGAAAGGATGGGGCACGTAGACGAGCCCGCCCTGTTTCCTGATCTCGGCGATTGTTTCTTCAGCCGTCAGGCCCCGGGGAATCTCGGCGGTCAGATACAGGCCGATTATCTCGCCCTCTGTCGTTTTGATCTCTTCGCCGACGATCACGTGGAGTTCTTGCGGGGCCAGGCTTGCGACTTCCAGGGCGCCGGCGATGGTGTTGTGGTCGGTTATGGCGATCGCTTCGAGGCCGGACTCTTCACAGGCGGCCAGCAACTCGAGTGGGGTCGTCGCGCAGTCGCCGGAATAACTCGTATGCATGTGAAGATCGGCCAGGATCATGTCCTCACCTCGAACCGACTCAATGGCGCTGTGGCGCGGTTTCACCCGTCTCCTGCGGCCATGGGCTTTATGGTAGGCCTTTTCCACTCGAGGAGAGATCCGGTCCCATGAAAAGCGCGAAGCCTTTCGCGCGGCTGCCGCTCCCAGCGAATGCCGCTCACGGCGCTCGTGCAGAAGGTCGACGATGCTCGCTGCCAGGCTGTATGCGTAGGGGTGATCAAGCAGCAGCCCCTCGTTGCCCTCGCCCACCAGCTCCTTGATCCCTCCCTGGCCCGGAACGATGACGGCCACGCCGCAGGCCATTGCTTCGAGTACTGCACTGGACAGGCTTGAGGCGGCATAGGGAGCGCAGAGCACCTGGGCCCGGCGGTAGGCATCTGGCAGATCGTGCTGTCGGACGACCCCGCTGAACCGGACCTGCTCTTTCAATCTCCTGGGAACAAGCAGCCTTTCCCGCCACGCCAGCTCTTCGCCACCGACGACGGCGAGCTCGAAAGGTGGCACATCTTCCGGAAGCAGCCTGACAGCCCGCGCCAGCAGGCCCAGGCCTTTGCGGGGGTCGCTCCAGGCGGCGAATATGACCAGCGGCCGGGCATCAGTCGCTTCAGGCGATCCTTCAGGTGAAAAACGTACTGTATCAACGCCACTGCCGATGACCACATATTCTCCCGGAAAGTAGCTGGAAACCATGCGCCGGGTGTTGTTGGAGGTGCATATTCGCCCATCGAGGCGGGAGAAGAACCGCTCGACAACCGGCCGCATCAGCTGATAGCTCAGAAAGCGTTCACCAGCCGTATGGAACGTGGCTACAGTCGGGCAGTGCGCCAGCCGTAGCGCAGTGAAGGAGAGACTGGGTGGATATGGCTCATGGATGTGCAGGATGTCAAAACGCTCGCCCTCGAGCACCGAATTGACCTGCTCGGTCACTTCCAGAGGCAGGGCAAGGTTCGCCAGGGAATCGCTATAGGGAAAGCGGTAGGTGCCGGTTATGCCGACCACCCGGAAAGGCAGATCTGCAGACGCGTCTGCGGCCGGAGCTGAAATGCCTTTTGGAGTGAGGGTTTTACCGGTCTGCGCGCCGCGGGCGCCCCGGGCGGTACGCCGGGCGGCCCGGGCCTGGCGCCGGGCGGTACGCGCTTCCAGACGGTCTTCAGAGGGGGCAATGACGGTGACGTCATGTCCGGCGGCAGCCAGCGCGGTTGCCAGCCCACCGATATGCCGATTGACTCCCCAGCGGGAAGTCCAGGCATATGGTGAGACCAGGCCGATCTTTAGCTTGCCCGTCCCCTCGCTCATGGGTACAGGTTAATGGAAAGATGGCGAAAGAAAAAGGGGAGCCGGAGCCCGCCTACCTACTTTTTCTTTGCCGTCTTCCTGGGGGCAGCTTTTTTCACGGCCGGCTTTCTTGTCCCGGCAGCTTTTTTCACGGACGGCTTCTTTTTTGCTGCTGCCTTTGTGGTGGCTGCCTTTTTTCTTGCAGGTGCTTTCTTCTTCGCGGCAGCCTTCTTTCCAGGAGCGGCTGCGGAAAGGGAACCCGTGACTGCGGCGTCAGAGGTTCCGGCGATAAAGGCCTCGGTCATATTCCGGCAGATGTCGTCAGGATGCTGGATCGGGGGCGATTTCATGAAGTATGATGACGGCCCCTCCAGCGTGCCGGCGATGCCCCGGTCCAGGGCGAGCTTGGCGCAACGGACCGCATCGATCACGATCCCGGCGGAGTTTGGCGAATCCACGACCTCGAGCTTCAGCTCGATATTCAGAGGAACATCGCCGAATGAGCGGCCCTCAAGCCTGATGTAAGCCCATTTGCGGTCTTCGAGCCAGGCGACGTGGTCGCTGGGCCCGATGTGCACGTTGTCCGCGCCGATATCGTAGTCGATCAACGAGGTCACGGCGTTGGTTTTCGAGATCTTCTTGCTCTCGAGGCGCTCGCGCTCGAGCATGTTCATGAAGTCGGAGTTGCCGCCTACGTTGAGCTGGCTGGTACGTTCCAGCCTGACTCCCCGGTCAAGCATGAGACTGGCAAGGGTGCGGTGTACTATGGTGGCGCCGACCTGGGACTTGATGTCATCGCCGATAATCGGCAGTCCCTTCTCCTTGAAGCGGGCCTGCCAGTAGGCTTCACGGCCGATGAAGACAGGGATGCAGTTGACCATGGCGCAGCCGGCGGCGAGGATCTGCTCCGTGTACCACTTGGTGGCCTCTTCACTGCCCACCGGCAGATAGCTGACGACGACATCGGCTTTGGTCTTCTTGAGGATACCGACGATGTCCTCGGTGGAGCCTGGAGCCTTCTTGATGATCTTCGCCATGTATTTGCCGATGCCGTCGTGGGTCATTCCCCGGGCGACCCTGACGCCGGTCTTCGGCACGTTGCAGAACTTGACGGTGTTATTAGGCTTGGCGTAGATCGCCTCGGAAAGATCTTTGCCGACCTTGTTGGCATCGATGTCGATGGCGGCAACGAACTCGATATCACTGATGTGATAGCCACCCAGGTTCACATGCATGAGGCCGGGCACCTGCTCGCTGACCTTTGCTTTTTTGTAATATTCCACACCCTGTACGAACGACGAGGCGCAGTTTCCCACACCGATGATGGCGACTCTCACAGTATTGCTCAAGGCGTTGTTACCTCCAGGTAGACTATTGATCATTCTGGGCGCGGCGAAGCGGGCCGCGCCTTCAGCGCTTGTCCTTTTCCTCCAGGGAGGAAGCTTCTTCGAACTGACGCCTGACGTGCAGGATACGCTGTAGCACGGTATATGCCGTCAGCACCGCTAGAATATACATCAACACGGCCAGCACGCCAAACTTCTGCAGCAGAAGCCCGACGCCAAGCAGAGCCAGCCGCTCCGGCCTGGTCATCAGCCCGACCTTGCAATCCAGGCCCAGGGCCTCGGCCCGGGCGCGCGTGTAACTCACGAGGAACGACCCGATCATGGTAACGAAGGCGGCGCCTACCATCCAGAGGTTGCCGTCGCGGGCGTATGCCAGGGCAATGGCTGTCAGTATCGCGCCTTCGCCGACGCGGTCAAAGGTCGAGTCGAGAAAGGCTCCCATGGGGGAGACCTTCTCGGACAGCCGCGCGAGGGCACCGTCGAGCATGTCGCAGATACTTCCCGCAGTAAAGACCAGAGCCGCGCTGACATAGTGGCCGTACCAGATCAGCACCGCGGCGCCCAGAGTCAGGGCAAGGCCGGTGACGGTGAGCAGATTGGGTGTGATGCGGGTCCGCCCGATGGCGGCGGTGAGAGGCTTGAAGAGCCGTCTGGCCTCGGTGCTGTAGAAGTACCTCAGCTTTTCCATGTAGAGCATGCAAGAAACCCCTGTTACCGGCCAGATGTGGCCGCTTCCGGGAGATTCTAACAGAAAGCGAAGGCCGTGTGCCACCCGCCGGCGGAACCCACAGGAACCCACATGCGACCCGCCAGCGCTGGTAGCAGCTTGTCGCAGTCGCATCGTACAGCCTGCCCGGTATAAAGGATTTTCGCCTGCGGATACAGAAATGGCAATCATGATAGGTTGGCAGGAAGAAGTACTCAGGATCGCACTCGGAGCGCTTTTAGGCGGCCTGGTGGGGCTTGACCGCGAGATACGCGGTCAGGCTGCCGGCTTGCGCACCCATACCCTCGTGGCTATGGGAGCCACACTCTTCACGCTTCTTTCCCTATATGGCTTTGCCGGCTTCAAGGTCGAGGGAACGGAAACCGTAGCTCTCGATCCCTCCAGGGTGGCGTCCCAGGTTGTCGTCGGGATCGGATTCCTGGGCGCGGGAGCAATAATGCGCCATGGCACCAGCGTGAAAGGCCTGACGACTGCGGCCAGTCTTTGGGTCGTGGCGGCGCTGGGGATGTCGGTCGGCGTCGGTTACTATCTGGGCGCAGTTACCGTCGCAGTGCTCCTTCTCATAATCCTCAGAGGATTGCGGCCGGCTGAAGACCACCTGGTCAGCTGGGTCAGGCCGGACGAAGCCACGCTGACCATCCGCATGGAAAGCAACAAGACCAACAGTCATAACATCCTCGGGCTTCTGGAAGAGAAGAAGATCCGGGTCCGCGAAGTGAATATCGACAGCACGCCGGAAGCGACTGTGCTACGACTGATCGTGAAGTTGCCGGGGAGGATGAAAGCCGAGCAGGTAGTCGAAGAGCTGAGCGGGGCAAGCGGGGTCACAGGCGCACACTGGAAGCGCTGACCGGGCTGCGGGATCACGCTTTCCGGAAGTTTGACCGGGCTACGGCCAGCTGGGACCGCACGGCGATCGTCTAAGGCTTGCCCACGTATATGATCACGGTCGAGCCTTCCTCGACCTTGGTACCGGATGCCGGATCCTGATCGTAAACGAAACCATGGGTAGTCGGATCCGGGTTGGAAAGCTCTGAGACGAACGGCACCAGGCCTTTCGCCAGAATGGCGCTCTCCGCGTCGCTCTTGGACATCGTCACTACCGAAGGCACGGTGACCATGACCGGTTGCGGTCCCAGGCTGACGATCACATTCACCGACGATCCCTCTGTCGCCTTCTGGCCCGAGCCGGGACTTTGGCTGATCACCTTACCAGCTCCAACTGTTTCGGAATACTGCTCGGTCGTAGTCCCCAGGACCAGCCCTTCCTGAGAAAGGCGCGCGGCTGCCTGGTCGATAGTCAGATTCTTGACGTCGGGGACGTTTACTTCCTTCGGCGGCTGGACTCCCTTGCTGACCACATATTTGACCGACGAGCCTTTCTGCACCTGGGTGCCCGCCGGCGGATCCTGACTGACGATGCTGCCTTCCGCGACTGTCTCCGAGAAGACGTCTGGCTGGCGGTCGGGATTGAGGCCAGCCTCGCGCAGTTTCGATTCCCCAAATGCCGCAGTCTGGCCCGTGATGTCCGGTACCGCTACCTTGCTGCTGCCGCGGCTGATCACCAGCCTCACAGTGCCGTTCTCCCTGAGCTTGGTCCCTTTCTCGGGATTCTGTCTTATCACCCGTCCCGCTGGCACTGTCTCACTGTATTCCTCGGCGTCCAGTTCGGGCTTCAGCTTGAGGGCGCGGATAGCGTCCTCTGCCTGCGCGCGCTCGAGGCCCACGACATCGGGCACTTCGATCGTCCCCTGGGTCTGGGCAAAGGCGAGGAAGTAGACTCCGGCGGCGATTGCCAGCAGCGCAACGACCGCGATAATCCCATAAATGATCTTTTTCCGACGGGCGGCCTTATTCTTCTGTCCTGTGTTCGCGGCAGACGCGCGAGTCACCGTGGTCGCACCCATATCATCCGTAGCCGCCGCGACCGCGCCCGCGGAAAGGACGCTGGTCATCGCAGTATCATCAGCAGGCAGGGGCGCGAC
Organism: Actinomycetota bacterium; assembly: GCA_016235065.1. GTDB lineage: Bacteria > Actinomycetota > Thermoleophilia > BMS3ABIN01 > BMS3ABIN01 > JACRMB01. The sequence goes on from JACRMB010000007.1 coordinate 28,591, forward strand.
TACCGGCAGGTCCTGGCGGCATCTCTCAAGGTCGGCCAGGAATTCTTCGGCTCCGGGATAGCGGTCGCGCGGGTCCTTGGCCAGGGCCCGCATAACCACCGCGTTGAGGTTGTCGGGAATCTCCGGGACCAGGGCCTGCGGCGGAACCGGCTCGTCGCTCAGATGCTTGAGAGCGATTGCCACCGGATTCTCACCTTCGAACGGCACCCGCCCCGTGAGCATCTCGTAAAGGACGATACCCAGCGAGTACAGGTCGGAGCTCTGCTCGACAGCCTTGCCCTTAGCCTGCTCAGGCGAAAGGTACTGAGCAGTGCCGATGATGGAGCCGGTCTCAGTCACGGAGGGAGAGCTTCCTGCCCGGGCGATTCCGAAATCGGTGACCTTGAGCTGGCCGCGGTCATTGATCACTATGTTATGCGGCTTGATGTCCCTGTGGATGACGTTGTTCTCGTGGGCGAACTGCAGCGCCCTGAGCATCTGCTCGGCGTAATCGATGGCGCGAGCCGGCTCCAGGGGGCCTTCCTCGTTGATGACATCCTTGAGGCTGCGGCCTTCCAGATATTCCATGGCGATGTAATAACTGTCCTCGGCCTCGCCACGGTCATAGATGCTGACGATGTGGGGATGGTTGAGGGCGGCTGCCGATTGCGCTTCGCGCCGGAACCTGGCGACGAACTCTTCATCCCGGGCATAACGCTTGTAAAGAACCTTGATGGCGACCTGGCGGCCCAGCTGGGTGTCGCGGGCCAGGTAGACGTCGGCCATCCCACCGCTTCCAAGCCGGCGGATGATCTCGTATCTGTTGTCTAAAAGCTCAGTCATATCTAGTAATTTTCCAGCAAGCCGGTCTTTCCCCTGCCGCTGTAAGCGCTGCAGGCAGGCGGCCCGGCGACATCAGAGCCCCAAGGCTGCCAGCAGGGTCTCGCGCATGACCGGTCCGGCTATGCCGCCACCGGCGTCTGAGTCCTCGACCACGACGGCGATCGCATATTTGGGATTCTCCGCCGGAGCGAAGCCGATGAACCAGGCGTTGGGGCCGGTGCCCGTCACCTCAGCGGTGCCGGTCTTGGCAGCGATCTGCACCTTGCCCGTCTTTGCCTTGCTGCCAGTGCCCTCATTGACCACCTTCACCATCATATCCTTTAAGTCGTCGGCGGTGTCTGGCTGAAGCGGCGTTTTCCATACCTCGGGACTGGCCTGATGGACGATGGTGCCATTGTAATCAGAAACCGAGTCGACGGAATAGGGTTTCATCATCTTGCCACCGTTGGCGATCGATTCGGCGACCAGCGCCATCTGCAGCGGCGTTACCAGCAGCTGCTCCTGGCCGAAGGCCATCGAAGCTATCTGGGCCCTGTCCATGGAGTCACCCGGCTTCAGAAGTTGCCCGTTCTCGTAACGGCCGCTGGCGGCGACCTCATCGGCGGGCAGGTCGAAAGGAGGTTTCTGGTAAAAACCGAAATCCTCCATGGTGTCAACCAGCTTGTCCTGGCCGAGTTGATCGCCCACCTGGGCGAAAGTCGTATTGATTGATTGGGAAAAGGCCTCAGTCAGGTTGTGTTCACCGAACGGCTCGGTGCGGTAGTTGTGTACTGTGAAGCCATAGATGTCGACGGTGCCGGTCTTGTCGCTGAACCTGCTCAGCGGCGTGAAAGTCCCGCTCTGGAGAGCCGAGGCAGCGGTGATTATCTTGAAAGTCGAGCCGGGCGTATAGAGCCCCTGGGTCGCCCGGTTCAGCAGCGGCGCGTCGGGGTCGGCGTTGAGCGTAAGCCAGTTCGCATCGAGCTCGTTCGGGTCATAGGTCGGGTTGGAAGCCATGGCGACGACGGCCCCGGTCTTTACCTCGACGACGACGACAGCTCCCCGCTTGCCCAGTTTCTGGAGTTCACCCAGGGCAATGCGCTGGACTCCCGGGTCGATGGTCAGCTTGATGTCCGCGCCACGCTTCTGCTTACCTGTCAAAGTGTCGACCAGGTTTACCAGCTCCACCTCGTCAGCGGTGCCGGTGAGCCAGCTGTTCTGGGAATGTTCGAGGCCCACCTGGCCGTATGTCGGATTGTTGTAACCGACCAGGTGCGGCACCAGATCGCCGGTCGGGTAGACGCGGTAGTAAAGGTCATCTTCCTTGCGGTTCTTCGCCAGCTCGGCCTTGTCTTCCGCGATGATCAGGCCGCGCTCGATCCGCATCTGGGCGTACACCTTGCGGGTGTTCTGGGGATTGTCGGCAAGGTCCTGCGCCTGGATGACCTGGCGGTAGCCGAGCATGGCGATGAGGCCGGCAAACATCACTACGGCTACGAAAAAGAGTCTCCGGATCGGCGGGTTCATCTGCGCTTCTCCTTGTTGGTGCGGTTGCTGATCAGAAGCAGCAGGGCCAGCGCCCCGAAGTTGGCGACGATCGAACTGCCGCCATAACTGACGAAAGGCAGGGTGATGCCGGTCAGGGGGATCAGTTTCATGACGCCGCCCAGGATGACGAAGGTCTGCAGGGCAAAGCCGGCTCCGAGGCCGGCGGCGAGCAGCTTGGAAAAGCCGTCATCGGATTCAATGGCGATCTTGAAGATTCGATAGCAGTAAATAAGGAAGAGGACGATGAGCGCTGTCGCGCCAGCGAGCCCCAGCTCTTCGGCTATGGCGGAGAAGATGAAGTCCGTGTGAAGGGCCGGGATTATCGGGTCCCCGTTCTGGAACAGCAGGTAACCCTTGCCGAGGCCGGTGCCGAAAAGGCCGCCATCGCCGATTGCGAACAGCGACTGCACCAGCTGGTAGCCGCGGTCCATGGCGTCGGACCAGGGGTCGATCCAGATGTCGACCCGGGTGCGGACCGTACCCTTGACGTTATAGGCAAGCGCGGCTCCACCCATGAACAGGATGCCACCGATGACCGGGTAAGTCAGTCGGTTGGTAGCCACATAAGTCATGGCCAGGAAGATCCCGAAGAAAAGCATCGAGGTGCCCAGGTCGTTCATCAGGAGCAGCAGGGCGAACGACATGCCCCACATGGTGACCAGCGGCCCCAGATGCTTCAGAGCCGGCATCGGTATCCCGAGCAGGTGCCAGGTCGTCGTAGACAGAAGCTCACGCTTCTCATTCAGGTAACCGGCCAGAAAGATCGTGATCAGGACCTTGGAGAACTCACCAGGCTGGAACTGGATGCTTCCTACCCGGATCGAGAGGAAGGCGCCGTTCTCATTGATACCCAGGAGCACGGTTATGACAAGAAGCACCACACCGACGATGCCGCAAAGGTATATGTAGTTTTCGAGCTTGCGGTAATTGCGCAGGAAGATCAGCACAGTGACGAGAAATCCCAGTCCCACCATCAGCCAGGTCGTCTGGGCTGCGGCCAGATCGGGATCTATACGGTAGATCATCATGATGCCGATGGCGGACATCAGCGCCGCCAGCGGCAGCAGGAAGGGATCAGAGTAGGGCGCCGCCAGCCGCAGGAACAGGTGTACCGCCAGGAACAGCCCCACAAACAGGAGCCCGTAGGTCAGTGAACTCGCGTCTATCTGGGAAGAGCGGGTCGCATAGACGCTGGCGAAGCCGATCATCATCAGGATGACAACCGGCAGGAAATTGACTAGTTCCCGGTTGCGCTGCATCAGGGCAGGCCTCCTGGCGGAATGGTCGGGTTCTGGGACGAGGTCTTGGTGCGCTGTTCTTCCTCCGCGGCGCGCCGCTCGGCTTCCAGCTTCCGTTCGCGCGCCTCGGCGCTGTAGTTATCCAGCATTTTCTCGGCGTCACTTTTCGACTGCAGCTCCTGCTTTATTATGCGTTCCTGCTCGAACGGCTCGAGCTCGCTGAACCTGACGATGCTGTTGCGGTACATGGTAGATAGCGACCAGGGCCCCAGATCGTAAGGAACGCCCTGGTAGACGACCACGTGGTCTCCTTCCACACCCAGGTAATATACCTGGCGGGTGATGAACCAGGCGGCTGTCAGCAGGACACCCGCGAGGACCAGGCCGATCACGATCCTTCCGGCAAGAGTGGAGAAAAAGTGCCGCAGCCGCGCCAGCAGCCCCGGCTCTTCTATCATCCCGCCGGGGAAGTCTTCTCCGGCACTGTCCGGGCCTGCCCCGGACTCATCGCCGCTCGCCGCGATATCGGTCATAACTGCTGTAGCTTCTGTGGATCCCGGTTCGGCGCTGCCGTCAGGGCTGATGATCACAACGGAGATATTGTCGCGGCCACCCGCGGCATTCGCTGCTTCGATCAGCGCCTGCGCAGTCGAGCTCAGGACACCATCGCCGGCCAGTATCGCGGCAATGGTCTCATCCGGGACCATCGAGTACAGGCCATCCGAGCAAAGCAGAAGGAGGTCGCCCGGGCGCCATTCGAGCGTGCTGGTATCTATCTCGACTCCGGGATCCACCCCCAGGGCTCTGGTGATGATGCTTCGTTGCGGGTGTTCCTCTGCCTCGGCCGAGGTTATCTGGCCGGAACGAAGCATTTCCCCGACAAGGGAGTGGTCCTCAGTAAGCTGGGTCAGGGCACCGTCCCTCAGGAGGTAGGCCCGACTGTCGCCTACATGGGCAAGGGTCACGGACTGTCCGCGCACCACGGCGGCGGTCAGGGTCGTGCCCATGCCGGAGCGGGCTGGATCTGCCACGGCCAGCTCATGGATATTGCCGTTTACACGCGTGATCAGACGCCGGAGTTCTTCTTCGGGCGAGCTGGTCTGCGGGACGAACCATTCGAAAGCCTGGACCGCAAGGCTCGAAGCGACCTCGCCAGCCTGGGCGCCGCCCATGCCGTCGGCCACGGCAAAAACCGGGGCGCGTGCGAACAACGCGTCTTCGTTGGCCTTACGTACGAGGCCGGTATGGGTGGCTGTAGCAAAAGTCGCAGGCATCAGTGAATATGGTGAATTGCTTTCCGGCTGGTCCAGCTGACGGCCGGGCTCATTCCTCGTAACGGAAGATCGTGTCGCCGATAACGATCTCCTGCCCCGGTTTGATCTGTTGCTCGCCCTCTATGCGGCGGCCGTCGATGAAAGTGCCGTTAGTGCTGCCGAGGTCCTCCAGAAACAGGAACTGCTTGCGGGCGAAGATCCGTGCGTGGGTCGATGAGACGTAGTCGTCCGGCAGCACGATCTGGCTGCGTGGTGATCTGCCGATGGTGGCGCCGCCCTTGAGCTCGAAGACCTTGCCGTCCTCCAGGAACTTGCTGTGCTGCACGACGAGGCGCGGCGTCAGCTTGGTCACCAGGTAATCGAACTCCCTGGTTGAAGAATCTGTCTCGGGTGCTGTCCTGGGCGTCTCTGGCGCAGGTTCGCGGTCCTTGCGGGCATCCTTGCCGGGGACGGGCGCCGCCGGTTTTACCGGAGGCGCAACCGGGCCAGCTGCCGACACAGGCGGAACGGAAACAGGCGCGGCTGGAGGCGGCGTCGCAGCCCTGGGTGGAGGAGCAACCGGAGCCGGAGCCTTGACCCCGGGGACAGGCGCTGCTCGTGAAGCCCTGGGTGGGGCCACCGGCGCCGCTGGTTTCGCCGGCATGCCTATCGGCTCCTCGCCTCGGCTGAGGTCGCGGGCGAGACGCCGTACGATCATGAAGATGAACAGGTATAAAAGGATCAGGAAGACGATCTTGGATCCGAAAAGGATGGGCTCTAACATAGCTGTCGCTCGAACCTCACTCTCATTGTCCCCAGGTTTATCAGGTCGCCATTCTTCAGTGCTTTCGTCTTGACCTTCTGGCCGTTGACCTCGACGCCGTTGGTACTGTCGAGATCGACGATAAGATATTCGTTCCCCCGCTGCCGCAACTCGGCGTGGCGGCGCGATACATTGGGATCCGCAAGCACCAGGTCACACTGTCTGCTACGGCCGATCAGCACAGCCCTTTTGGTCACTTCATATGCCAGCTCGCCGGCCACGAGGGTTATGCATTCCCGGGACAGACCCATCTCCCGCGCCTCGCCGGCGCTGACCGCCATGGTGCCGTCAGGCTGAGGCGCAGTCCTGTAGACGGTAGTCTGGCCCAGGGCTGGTTCGGACTCCATCTGCGGCTCGATCGCGGGATATTCAGGCGCTTCCGGGCCCGGGGCCGACACCATGCGTGTCGCAATGCCGAACTCGCCGACGACCAGGTCCTCGTCGGTTTTGATTATGACGATGGGCCTGCTGAGAAGCTCATACTTATCCTTGCGGGCATGTTCTATCAGGTAGTCGGCCAGGTCCGCTTTCAGCTGCTCTTCGTAAGCTTCGAAATGCTCGTAATCCTCGGGCGCCAGGAAAAGCGAATACTCATTCGGTGCGTAGATCCTGGAGACGCTGATCACCTTGTTGTCCTCCATCTCCTTGACCAGCTTGCGCGCCAGTTCTACCGGCTGCACCGGCGATTTGAAGGCACGTCCGAATCCGCCCTCGAAAAGGCCCTGGATTTTTTCCTCGAGTTTCTTTAAAACGCTCACGGGGGGGAAAGGGGTTGCCTGCTGTTCCTGGGAGACAAGAGTAGCAACCCGAACTGGATTATAACGCAAAGCAGGAACGTTTTCAGAAAAGCTGACACCGGCAACCGGTAATCAGGGAAGACGAACGGCAGCGCGAAATAGCCGCCGGCAATTATCCCGTTGGCCAGGAGCAGCCCGGATATATCCATGAAAAGCCGTCGTCTGGTGAACAGTAATGCGGCCGGGACAGCGGCAGCAAGCCAGATGACAGGCTGCATCAGGAGGATCGGCTGGGCCTCGAAGGGAGCTGCCAGCGCCTTCAGTACCCCAACGGGATTGTTCTCGCCAGCCAGCTCCGAGTGCACGTTATAGACATTGGGCAGACCAAGATAATCCAGGGGGTCGTCTCCCGAGACCAGCTGATATATGCCCAGAGTAGCGGCGCCGACTGCCGCCAGCGCCAGGCCGCTCCGCAGCCGTCCGGCGGCGCCGGATATCCCGGGATAGGCTAATCCCAGCCCGACTGTGCCGAGGGCAGCCGCCAGTACCGGCAAGAGCGCTGTCCGCGGCCACAGGAGCCCGAAAATCAGAAAATAACCGATCGCCAGCGGCGTCAGCAGGATCGCCGAACCGATCGAGAAACCGTATACCGTTGCGACTGCTATCGCCAGCAGCGCCGCCAGCCCGACTCTTGGTAAAAGAGCGACCGCCAGAGCTGAAGCCAGCAAAAGGGGCAGCCGCCAGGGGGCGGGATAAAGGTCAGTGCCATAAATGGCCACCCAGCCCAGCAGCGCCGCCAGGATGCCGTTGGCCGTCCGGGCAGCCACGTAGCCATACTGCTCCGCGAGATCCTGATAAGCCGAAGGCCTTGACTGGTCAGCTCGCCGCAACACGGTAGTCGCCCTGTCATCAGGAGAGAGCTCAGGCAATATCTCTTCGAGCCCGACCACGAAGCTTTTAAGGCCTATCCGCAGCCGCGGATCCGGTTCCATAGCCTCATCGAGCAGGTCGGTAAGGTCATGCGGCAGATCTGGTCTCGCCTGACTCAGCGGCGGCGCGCCCGCCTGGATCCTGCCGACTATCTCGGCGGCGGTCCCGCCCCGGAAGGGATGGGAGCCGGAGAGGCATTCGTACAGGGTGAGCGCGGTCGAATAAACATCGGTGGCGCTGTCGACTGTAAAACCATCAGCCTGTTCCGGTGACATATAGGAGATCGTACCGACGACGTCGCCCTGGCGCGTGAGCCGCTGGGTGTTCTCGAGCTGGGCGATGCCGAAATCCATCACCTTGATCCGCAAGGGCTTTTCACCGGCGAGCATGATGTTGTCCGGCTTGATGTCCCGGTGGATGACGCCGCGGTCATGGGCGTGGTCCAGGGCATCGAGTACCTGCAGGGCTATATCCAGGCAATCGCGGTCCGACAGGCTGCCATCGGCGATTCGGCAGGTCAGCGTCTCTCCCCGTACGAGCTCGGATACGATGTAGACATCATCATCGTCCTCGGCCAGCTCGAAGACAGTCATTATGTGGGGGTGTCCGAGCTGGGCCGCAGCTCTCGCTTCCCGGGTGGCGCGGTCACTCAGCTCCTCGGTGCGGCGCACGGCCTTGACTGCCACATCCCGGCCCATCTTGTGGTCGCGGGCGCGATAGACAGTGGAAAAACCCCCGGTGCCGATGCGCTCGAGCAGCTCGTAGCGGTCGAGAACAAGGGGTCCGCGTATGTTTTCATAAGTAATAGTCGATGCCATGCCGTAGCCACATCCGCAATGGGAAGTTGGATAAGACCCTGTTCTGTACTAGGATAACGATTCCTTTACAGAATGTGGACCCGAGCGGATCATCGCACAGGAACCGGCGATCCGATTCAGAATAAAACCATAAAAGACAACAGCTTATGGGAGGAACATGAAACGGCTTATCCAGATCATCCTGTTAATGATAGCGATCCTTTCGATCTCTACCGCCGCCTTCGGATGCGGCGGCCAGACCGAGCAGGCTAACGCGCTTGTGGACGAAGTCAATGCCATCGCAGCCGTGGTAGAACCAAAGCTCGATCAGGCTGACAAGTTGCTGCTACAGGCGACCGACCAGCTTTCCCAGGGCAAGATCGAGGAGGAAAAGGCCAGCCTGACCCAGGCGCAGGCGATCATCGACGGCATCATCGGCGATATCAGGACAGCGAAGACCAAGACCGATGAGGCCGCCGCCATGGATATCAGCGATACGTACCGCCAGTATCTGCAGGCCAAGAGCCGGGCTTTGGATGAAGCCCTTAACCTCAACCAGACCAGCCGCGAGATAACGGTGTTGCTGCTCGCCGATCCCGCCGTGGAGAATCCGGAAACGCTTACCAAGCTGGGTGAGCTGGAGAAGACCGCGACCGAGCAGAGCAACCGGTTGAAAGCTGCAGACGACGAAGCTGGCAGAATCGCTGCGGAGAACGCCGACGAGATCAAGGAGTAGGCCTGGCTGCGGGCGATTATCTGCAGCCGGCGTGCTTGCACTGCCAACTTGCGCCTGTGTTATAATACAGTCGCTCTCAAGACAGAGTGCCTGAAGCTGCGCTAAAAACGCCCGGTTGCAGGGATTTTATCGCGCCGGCAGTGACGGCGCCTTGATTTTTTTCAGCTTCGGTTTCACGGGCGAGTGGTGGAACTGGTAGACACGCTAGGTTCAGGGTCTAGTGCTCTTACGAGCATGGGGGTTCAAATCCCCCCTCGCCCACCATATTCGGGCCCTCTCCAGCTTCACCAGACGAAAGGACATTCCAGTGTCTTTCTTCGAGGATGATGAAGAGCGGATCGAGGAATTAGAAGAAGAAGTGACTGAGACCGGCCGCAGGCCCGGGCGGCGCAAGCCCAAAGCCCGCAAAAAAGGGGAACGTAAGCCCAGGGAACGCAAGCCGCGTAGCGGTCCACCGCTGGGTCAGTCTCCGCTCGCCCGCGTACTGATAATCCTCGCAGCCGTCGTAATACTCGTCCTTATCACCAGCCTGGGCATCCAGAGCTGCCTCAACAAGAAAAAAGTCGGCGAATACCGGGATTATTTCAATTCCGTGGATGCCGTTCTCAAAGAATCTGACGATATCGGCAAACAGCTTTCCGACATGTTCATGAAGCCCGATGAGGCTGTTCGCCAATCTCTCGAAGCAAAGCTCGCAGAATTCCTGACAGCCCAGGAGCAGCTGCTCGAGAGAGCCAAGGCGATCAAGCCGCCCGACCAGTTCAAGAAGGAAAACGAGTGGTTCGTGGCAAGTCAGCAGATCCGCGTCCGAGGCCTCAAGGGCTTGCAGCCGGCGATGCTCAACGCCCTTCAGGCGCGTGACAACGCAGCGGGGGCGGCACAGGTATCCCACGAGATGCTGATCCTGCTAACCAGTGACGTTGCTTACGATGAGTTCTTCTATCAGCCCGCCCAGAGGGTCCTCAAGGAAGAAGATATCACCGACATCAAGGTCCCTCAGGCAAAATTCCTGAAAGATCCGGCTCTTGCGAGCCCTCAGACAGCCGTTACCGTACTTGACCGTCTCAAGGGTGGCACGGCCCAGGTATCAGGTCTGCACGGTGTCTCCCTGGTGGGAGTGAAGGCGAAGCCGAGCGGCATGGTGCTGGCCGGTGACAGCGAGAACAGCCTGAAGGCCTCCGAATCACTGACTTTCGAAGTCGAGGTAGAGAACCAGGGCGAGGCAACCGAGAACGACGTGCCGGTGAGCCTGAACCTGTCCGCCCCGGGCCGCCCATCGCCACAAAAAGTGGACGGGGTCATACCGACCATCGCGCCTGGTGAAAAGCGGACTATCGAGCTTACAGGGCTGGCGGCGGAAGCCAGCAACCAGCCGGCGCTGCTGCGGGTCGAAGTCGGGCCCGTTGCCGGAGAGGCGAACACCCAGAACAACGTGGGTGAATTCAGCATAGCCTTTACCTAGGGCCGCCACCCCAGGTGGGACCCGAAACGCCGCACCGAGGTCGAAGGGGAATGTGAGGGCACGCCCTTCGGCCTTCGTTTGTCTACGGGGCGAGCGCCCACCGTGACCGGAATAGTTTTTGGACATGAACTCATTTATCGAAGACAATCCCATAATCTCATTGAGCGTGCCTACCGCCATCGCTCTTCTGGCGCTCGCCTCAACTCTCTATCTCCTGCTAGTCCTCAAGCGCTACCGGCACGATCAGAAGATAATCATGGGAAAAGGCCTCGAGCGCGATATCGTCGCCCACTCCCGTTCGGTCCAGCACAGCGTGGACGGGCTTTCCGCCGAACTCAAGAACCTGTCCGAAAGCCTGACAGAGACCGGGAAAAGACTGGATGACTGCCTGACTCATCGCAGTGTCATGCGGTATGACGCCTATAACGACCTCAGCGGCATGCAAAGCACTTCCATGGCGTTGCTCGATGCCCACTTCTCGGGCATCATCGTCAGTTCGATCCAGTCGCGAGATCATGCCCGGATCTACGTCAAGGAAGTCCGCCATGGCGACAGCGGTGAGAAACTGTCTCCAGAGGAGATCCAGGTGCTCAAGGAGGCCATGGGAATCAAGAAACAGAAACTGGCTGGTATCACCGGAGGAGGCAACGATGACTGAGGCCGGCCTGCGAAAGATAGGGTTCCTCGGGCCTACTGGCACCTGGGCTGAAGAAGCGCTGATCGCGGCTACCGGGGTTTCCGCTGAAGAGACCCAGGCGATCCCTTCAGTCTACGATGTTATCGCGGCCGTCGCCGCCGGCGAAGTGAGCCAGGGTATCGTTCCCATGGAAAATGCGATCGAAGGCTCGGTAAGCGCAACTCTCGACGTACTCGCCTTCGAAGTGGAGAACGTCCATATAGTCCGCGAGGTGGTCCATCCAATCCGCCACCGCCTGATCGCGCGCACAAGCCTGCCACTGGAACAGATCGAGAAGCTGCTCTCTCATCCACACGCCCATGCCCAGTGCCGGCGCTTCATACGGGAAAAACTGCCCCAGGCAGAGATCGTAGCAGCCAACAGCACTGCGGAGGCAGTCCGGATCGTAAGCCTCTCAGACGAGAAGTGGGCTGCCATCGGCAGCAGCCTGGCCGCAAAAAGCTATGACTGCACCATCCTCGACGAGGATATCGAAGACTTCTCCAGCAATCAGACCCGGTTCGTCCTGCTGTCCACAGAACCGGCGCCACAGGACCTCGATGCCGGCTACAAGACATCCATAGTCTGCACCATCGCTCACGACCAGCCAGGGAGCCTTCTGCAGATCCTGCAGGAATTCGCCCACAGATATGTGAACCTGACCAAGATCGAATCGAGACCTTCCAAGAAAGGCCTGGGCGATTACGTATTTTTCATTGATGTGGAAGGCCGTAAGGACGACGAGCAGGTCGCGGCAGCCATCAAGTGCCTCGAATGCAAGCTGGCCCGGGTAAAATTGCTGGGCTCCTATCCGGTGGGCTGAAATAGTGCATCGTTCCGCAAATGGGTGAATATAGCATCTTTGAGTGCGATGCCTGCGGCTATAAGAGCAGCCGCATCCGCTGGGGCGTTGGAGAAAATGACCAGAGAATCCGGTTCCTTCCAGGCCTTTGCCAGCATTGCCAGGAGCTGATCGAGATAGATCTGACCGACAGCGACATACTCTTTGACGAGTTTTCCTGCAACACCTGCGGCAGGCCGGTTTTTTTCTTCGAGAAATCTGAATCCTTCGCCTGTCCCCGCTGCAAAGCTCCCAACATGAGCATCAAGCAGGAAGGGTACTGGTAAATAAAGCAAAACTGCCACTCTGCCGATTACTCCATTACGCCGTGAACGCGGCCGATTTCGCTTGCTTGCCACACCAGGCAGGCGAAATGCAACAGGGACGCGAGGGCAGAGGGCACATTGAAGAGACTTCAGGGCACCCCGGTTTACCGACGGTTGAGCACGAAGATGGTCGGCGGCTTCGTCGCAATCGTAATAATATTCTCCATTCTTGGTCTCGTGGTCTCACGCGAGGTTTCCGAAACCAGAAATCTTTCTAACGAAGCTCTCGACCGTGCTGGTGGAGTTCAGCATATGGAAGAGGCCAAATCGGCGGCAGCTGAGCAGATCCAGGCAAATTACGAGCTCATCCTTGAACATGACGAGAGCAAGATAGCCAATTTTGAAGAAGCGCGTGTCCGGCGGCAGAGCGCCATCTCTGAAGCCAAAGCACACGCGGGGACCGATCAGGAAGTCGCCTGGTTTGAAGAGCTCGAGCAGGTCTCCGCCCGATTCGACGACAATTTCCTCAACAAGATGGTCCCCGCGTGGAGGGCTGGTGAAGAGACACTAACACTGGCGCTGGAAAAAGAGGCCGACGGGCTGCTGATATCGATGGGCAACTACACCAGCCTTATCGGGGCCAACTTCAAGGCCAGGAATTACTCCGCGCAACAGGCAGCGGACGCATCCGCTAATGAAGCTCGCACCTATATCATCTTCGCCGCTTTCGCCGGTGTCGGCCTGAGCCTGCTGATCGCCCTGGTGGCCGCGCGCAGGCTTAGCCGGCCGGTAAGGGAGCTCAACGAAGCGAGCCTGGCGATGACCCGCGGAGACCTCGACCGCAGGGTCCAGGTCAGTACGAATGATGAGATCGCGGAGCTGGGCGGCTCCTTCAACCTCATGGCCGACTCGGTCCAGCACAAGATCGAGCAGCTGACAAACCTGTCTGACATCGCCCTGGCCGTCAGCTCCGAGCTTGACTGGGAGCGGGTCGTCGGCACCGTTATGGAAAAAGGCATGGAAATCACCGACTCCCAGGCCGCAGCCATCTCCCTGTATGACGAGAGCCGGGGCGAGTTCACCGACACCTACACCAGGGGGCTGAGCGATGCCTTCGTCAACAAGATGCAGTTCCGCAAGGGAGGGCTGGCGGAAGAGGTGCTAATGGGAGACCAGGCTGTGTTCAGTGATGACATCCAGTCCGGGCACCGTCTTAGCAAGCTGGCGCGGGCAGAGGGCGTCAAGGCCTTCATATGCCTGCCTCTCAAGGTACGGAAGAAGAAGCTGGGCGTGTTTTATGTCTACAGCAAGGACTTCGATGCCTATGGCCGCGAGGAACTGTCGGTGCTATCCATTCTTTCCAACCAGGCAGCGATCGCCATCCAGAATGCGATGATGTTCGAGCAGAGCCAGGAAGAGGCGGTGACCGATGGACTGACCGGCCTTTACAACCAGCGCTATTTCTACTCCCGTCTCCGTGAAGAGATAGACAGGGCGGCACGCAACCAGAAACCGCTGTCGGTCATCTTCTGCGATCTCGACCGCTTCAAGAGCTTCAACGACATCAACGGACACGGCATGGGCGACCAGGCTTTGAAGGAAGTATCAAGAATCATCACTGAGTCAAAGAGGGCCATCGACATCGCCGCCCGCTATGGCGGCGAGGAATTCGCCGTAATCCTTCCCGAGACGGATACATCGGGCGCGCAGATAATCGCACATCGGATCCGGCGCCGGGTTGCAGGCTTCACCTTCAATACCAAGTCGCGGAATGCCTCGCCACTGACGACCAGCATCGGGGTCTCCAGCTATCCGGAAGACGCCGATCATGCCAACGACCTCGTTGATAAGGCTGACTGGTCAATGTATTACGGCAAGCGGCAGGGGGGCAATCGCGTCACCTTGTTCCACGAAGAGGCTGCCGATTACGGACGGATCAACCTCGAAGACCTCGTGCGCGAAGAGCTTCATCTGGCAGCAGCCCAGGCACTGGCGGCTTCGGTCGACGAGCGCGGCTCCCGAGACCAGCGGCACGCGGAATCAGTCGCCCGGCTGGCGTCAGTCATCGCCGCTGAGATGCGCATGGAAGACGAGGAGATCCACAAGATCAGGGTAGCCGGACTGCTGCACGATATCGGGCTGGTCACGGTTCCCCAGGAGATAATCAACAAGCGGGAGCATCTGAGCGCCGACGAGTGGCGCCGGATCAAGGAACACCCCGAGGTCAGCGAGACGATACTCAAGCACATCGCCAGTCTGGAAAGCTTCCTGCCGGTCGTAAGGCACCACCATGAGCATTACGATGGAGCGGGTTACCCGGATGGCCTGATCAGGGACCAGATCCCGCTGGGCGCCCGCATCCTGGCAGTCGCCGACTCCTTCCAGGCAATGATCAGCGAGAGGCCATACCGCCGGGCGTTGACAACGGACGAAGCGCTCAACGAGCTGCAGATGAGCGCCGGCACCCAGTTCGACCCGGACGTCGTGGATATATTCGTTTCACTCTTCAGGACGCGCCAGGCTAAAGTCTCCTGACGGGTCGACCGGCCACTTCAGGCTGACACTTCCCTGATCCCGCACCTATTCTTTTTCTCTCAAGGTCAGACTCGCTGACGCCAGCAGGGCTACACCGACACCCAGAAGGATGCAGAATGGCAACAGCTGGTCGAAGAAAGATTCACCCTGCATGACCACTCCCTTCAGAACATCCACTGCATAACGCAGAGGCACCAGGTAGCTGCACCATTGCAAAAAGGTCGGCAGGTCCTCGATCGGGATAGCGATACCGGAAAGCAGGGCCGAAGGCACGACCACCATCGGCACGAACGGGAAGACCTGTCCCTCGTTTCTGGCGAAATTCGAAATGAACACGCCAAGCCCCACAGAAACGACGGCGAGGGCCATCACGGTAAGGATAATAGCCGCCAGGTCGCCGGCCAAATTGATATCAAAAAGATATTTGGTCAAAACCAGGACCAGTATGGTCTGTACCGAGGCGATCGTCGAATATCCGGCCACATAGCCGAGAACGATCTCGCGCCGCCGGTAACCGTAGACGAACATGCGCGGCAATGTGCCGGTCACGCGATCGCGGACCAGCACTATGGTCGAGAGGATGTAGGCCAGGAAGTGGATCAGGTAGGCGGCGAGAAGGATCGAGTAGTCGGCGATATTGACATTCAGCCGTACCAGGCCCGGCAGCGATTCAAAAACATACTTGATCAACACCATCAGTACCAGGGGGACCACCAGCGACAGGGCCATGAAGCGTCTGTCCCGAAGGAACTGGCGATTGATCCTGACGGCGATCAGGTTAATATCGCGCATCATTCCTGGTTCGCCTTGCCGATCAGGTCGAGGATGACTTCCTCCAGAGACTGGCGGCGTATCGAGATACTGCTTACCTGCGGGCCAAGGCCATAATCAGCCAGTATCCTCGGTAGCTCTTTTTCATAATCGCTGACTTCTATCGAAGTCTGCACGCCATCCACGCTCAGCGCGATGCGGGCTTTGCCGCGGGAGCGGATCGCTTCAGGCGTCTCTGCCGCAAGGATCTTGCCGTTGAGCAGGATGGCCACCCTGTCACACCGGAGGGCTTCGTCCATCTGGTTGGTGCTCAGGAATATGGTGCGGCCCCGGGAGCGCAGTTCGGCGAAGTGATCCCAGAAATTCTGGCGCAGGGCGGGATCGACGCCGGCAGTGGGCTCGTCCAGGATCAAAACCTCGGGGTCGTGCATCAGAGCGCACGCGAGAGATGCCCTCTGGCGCATGCCTCCGGAAAAGGTGTAAAGAGGATCGTCACGGCGGTCCCAAAGGCGAACGAATTCCAGGACTGTTCGCATCCGGCCCTCGAGGTCGGGGACGCGGAAGCCGCCGCCGAAGAAGCGCAGGTTTTCAGCCGGGCTGAGATCATCATAAAGTGATGGCGTCTGAGGCATGTATCCCAGGCGCTCTCGTACCGCGTGCCGGTTGCGATCGGCATCCAGACCCAGGACCCGCACGCTTCCCCTGTCGGGCTTGAGGATCCCGCAGATGGCCTTGATGATCGTCGATTTGCCAGAACCGTTAGGTCCGACCAGTCCAAAAATCTGAGCGGGAGCTACCAGGAGGGAAGCGTCATCCAGCGCCTGGATCGCCCCATAGCTTTTATGCAGGCCCTGTATTTCCACTGCGGGCCGGATTGCCATCTCCTGCCCTGTCGCAGCCGGCTCTTCCGCCGGCCTGTCTGCTGACGATTCGCTCAGGACCTCTCCCTTGATTCGGCGGCCATCTTTCTCGATTCCTCGATTGCCTGGCCGCGGGTGCTTATATTTCCAAGCTCCTGCTCCTCGCGGATGCGATCCAGGATCCTGCCTAGTAATGGCCCGGGTTCGAGGCCCAGCTCACTGATGAGCTCATCACCGCTCACCAGCTTCGGCAACGGCTGGCTTTCTTCCTGTATGAAAGCCAGCTCCATCATCGAGCGGGAGATCTCCAGGTGGCGATCGATGTCGGCCTCGGTCACCCTTGGCCCCCGCACCGACCGCCTGTCTGAGACCGAAAGCATGATGGCTTCAGGCGTCCAGGGTTCGGTAGCCCTGAGATAACGCAGGCGCGCCCGTTCACTAGGTGGATCCTGCTGGACCAACCCCTCGAATCGCATATGGCGGTCTATGAGATGGGCGACCATCCGGGTCAGGCGCCTGCTGGCTTTGAAGCGATCGAGAATCCCGGTCACCATCTCCGCCCCCCGCCGGTCGTGCTCGAAAAAGCGGATCAGGCCATCATCATCGGTGAACCGGCAAAGCGGCTTGGCGACGTCGTGGAAGAGCGCCGCCAGGGTCAGCGCCAGGCTGCAGGGGGTATCACCCGCGATATTCTGGCCCAGCCGTTCTTTCAGCTGCTCGCCACGGCCGGGGAATACCGGTTCCGGTGAGGCCATGATCCATTCGAGTTCGTCCATCGAGGCCAGCACATGATCGAAGACGTCAAGGTGATGAAACTGGTTCTGGATAACGCCTTTGAGTGCGGCAATCTCCGGGAGAAGTACCGCAAGCAGTCCGAGCTCGTCCAGCCTCCTGATGCCGGCGCTGCCACCGGGAGACCCCGCGATGCGGCAGAGCTCGACGAAAGTCCGTTCGACAGAGGGGAGCAGGGCCAGTCCGGCTTTCTCATGGATGAGGCGGGTGAGTGCGGGACCGACGACCAGCCCCAGGGTCTTTTCAAGGCGGACAGCTCTGAGCAGGCGGAGCGGATCATGGTCGAAGATGACTTCATCTACAGGCACCAGTTCTCTTCCTGCCAGGTGAGCCTGACCACCGAAGGGATCGATGATCTCACCAACACCCGGGATCGAAGCCGCCATGGCGTTGACGGAGAAGTCGCGTTCGCCAAGGTCCTTGATGATGTGGCCGCCGCGGCAGGCCGTGAAATCATAATTGACGAGGCCGTCGGCGCTGATGGCGCGGCATGCCTTGAATTCTTCCGACATGACAAAAAAACCGCCGCCGAGGGAATCGGAGAATCGGCGGGCGTGGGGTTCGGGGTCGCCGTCGATCACGATATCGATATCCCTGGGTTCGAGCCCGAGCAACAGGTCGCGTACCGTGCCGCCTACAAGCCAGGCCGGCCGGCCTGCTTCCGCCAGAAAATCGCTGACGGTGGCGATCGCCGGTTTTCCCAGATCGATACCTATCCCGTGTACCTTCTTTCCACCCGGGAAGAGAGGTTGCAGGTCACTTCGTAATTGATGGTGCCCAGGGTGGCAGCCATGGCTTCCGCTGTGATTGTGGCGTCACCCTGGCTGCCTATAAGAACCGTCTCGCTGCCGGTGGAGAGGTCCGGTGATGGCCCGAGGTCCACGGTTATCTGATCCATGGAGACACGGCCCACTACCGGATACTTCCCGCCTCCGATGAGGGCTTCGCCCAGGTTTGAGAGGCGGCGGCTGAAGCCGTCGCCGTATCCGATTGGGATGATGCCGATATGTGTCCGGCGAGGCGCCGTCCAGGTGCAGCCGTAGCCGACCACGTCGCCCTCTGACAGCTCCTTGATATCGGCCAGGTATGAAGTGAGGGTAAGCGCCGGCCGCAGGCCGTCGGCGGAGGCGTCGCCCTGGAAGGGCGAGAGTCCATAGATGGCGATGCCGCAGCGTACCATGCCGAAATGGGATTCGCGATAACGTAGGGTCGCGGCGCTGTTGGCGGCATGAAAAACCGGTGTCAGGCCCGTGGTCAGAACGGTCTGGACGATATCCTCAAAAGCATGGAGCTGGAAGGAAAAAAAATCCTCGTCTTCCTCGTCGGCTGTGGCGAAATGGGTCATGACGCCCGCGAGCTCGACTTCGGGAGCGGGTTCGACCATGTCCAGGAATTCCACAAACCTGCGGGGAAAGAGGCCCAGGCGCCGCATGCCGGTGTCGACCTTGACATGGCATCGCACTCGAGCGTCGCGAGAATGGGCTACGCTCATCAGGTTCCTGAGGAAGGGGAGGGTCCAGATGATGATCTCGGCGCCAGTGTCGACGGCGTCGTATATCTCTTCGCCGGTCAGCGGGCCGAGGATCACTATGGGGCAGTCGAAACCGAGCTGGCGCAGCTCAGAAGCTTCGCCGACAGTAGCTACTCCCAGAGTCGTCGCGCCTGCTTCAAGGCTTGCCCTGGCAACCGGACCGGCCCCATGGCCATAGCCGTCGGCTTTCACAACGGCCATCAGTTCGCACCTGGGAACGAGCCTTTGCCTCAGTGCTCCGACGTTATGCCGTACGCACTCGAGGTCGACCGTTGCCAGCGCGCGGTTCACCGGTTATCCCCTGGCCATCGCCCGCACAACATCGGCGCGGGTGATGATGCCGACGAGGATGTCACCGTCCAGAACCGGCACACGATTGACCTGCTGCTCAGTCATGAGGGTAGCGATCTCGTGGAGCTCGGCATCCTGCTGCACAGTGACGACATCGGTGGTCATGATATCTCTCACCGACGAGGCAGCTGCTTTTTCCAGCTTCTCCTCGTACTTCTTCACGCTCTCAAGATAGATGATGTTACCCAGCAGCTCGATGTAATGGGGGAAGTGGATGTCGGCGTCCTGTGAGACCAGGTCACCCTCGGAGACGATGCCCACGACGCGGTGCTGGTCGTCGACAACGGGGGCGCCGCTGATCTTTTTCTTTGCCAGCAGGGCGGCGAGGTCCTGGACCGACGCGTCCTCGCTTATGGTGATTACCTCTGACTTCATGATCTCTTTTGCTGTCAACTCAGACAAGGCGGTCCTTCCTTTCGGGCCGTTATTCTTCTTCTTTCAGGCTGGCAAAAGCCAGCGGCAAATAGTCTATCAGGTCTGATGAGACCAGGTTATCCTGGCTGATATCCTCGGCTGCCATGTCTGCTGCCAGTCCGTGGAGGAAGGCTCCGGCGGCGGCGGCATCGAAGGGCCGCAGCCCCTTGGCGATCAGGGCGGCGATCATGCCGGTGAGGACGTCGCCGGCGCCGGCTGTGGCCAGTCCGGGATTCCCGGAAGGACAGAGCACGGTCTCGGCGCCATCGGTGATTATCGTCGATGAGCCTTTCAGCAGCACGATCGACCCCGATTTTTTCGCGGCCTTTTTGGCCGAGGCCAGACGGTGGGTCTCGACTTCGATCGATGTGGTTTCCAGCATGCGGGCAAGTTCCCCGGCATGAGGGGTGAGAACGGTGGGCGCAGGGCGGCGTTTCAGCGAAGCCAGCCTTCCCGCCATGGCGTTGAGCCCGTCGGCGTCCAGCACTACCGGCGTGTCCGTGCGGGCGAGAAACTTCGTCACAACCGCGGCGCTTTCGTGGTCACGGCCGAGACCGGGACCCAGGGCGACGCAGTCGAAATCTCCGGCGGCGGCCAGCAGTCGCTCAAGGGCTTTTTCCGAGAGGTGGCCTGAACCGGTATCGGCGAGGGGCAGCGTCATCACCTCAAGCAGCTTCTGTTCGAATATCGCGTTAAGGCTCGCCGGTACGGCGGCTGTGACGACACCGGCTCCGGAACGCAGGGCTGCCTGCGATGCCAGGCAGGCGGCGCCCGTGAGCCCGGTGGAACCGCCGGCCACGAGCACCCGGCCGGCGCTGAATTTGTTGTCGTAATCCATCTTGGGTGGAACCAGTAGCGCCACCTCGTCTCCATCAGCCAGGAAATGGTCAGCGTCGGCCGAGAGTTCCTGGGGGATGCCGATGTCGGCAAGGATGATATCGCCGGCGAGGTAGCTGCCCGGAGCCACGAAGTGGCCCACCTTGGGTGCGTGGAACGTGACAGTCGTGTCGGCCGGCAGGCTGGTCCGGGCGGCTTCACCCGTGGAGGCGTCCACGCCCGAGGCGATATCTACTGCCAGGACCGGTGTTCCATTCAGGCTGACGGATCTGGCGGCGGCCCTGATCATTTCGGCGGCCTTGCCGCGTGGCTCGCCGCTGAAGCCGGTTCCGAAAACAGCGTCGACGATTATACAGTCGGTGGAAAGGGCGCGCTTAAGGGCGGCGGCGGAGGGCGCGTGGACGACCTCGACCTCCAGCTTCCCGAGGATCCTGAGGTTGACCAGGGAGTCGCCCCGGTAATCTTTCGCTGGCGCAGCGGCAAAGACGAGCACCTCGGCGCCGGATTCCCACAGATGCCTCGCGGCCACGAAGCCGTCGCCGCCGTTATTGCCCTTGCCCGCCAGCACCACGAAACAGTGATGCTCGCAAAAATGTTCCAGCAGGTGTTCGGCGACCGCCATTCCGGCGCGCTCCATCAGGACAGCGCCGGGGATTCCGACCCCTTTGACAGCGGCTGCGTCGGTGCGGCGCATCTGCCGGGCCGTATAGACAGGCAGCCCGAAGATCGTCCCGGAATCGTGGTGGCCGGTTTCTCCTGGATCAGCCATGAAGCCTCCCCATCTGGTGGTTTATGCCTGTCTCGCGTTCAGGCGTCGTGCCTGATGCAAGGCCATGGACCCTGCCAGCGCAACCTTTTGGAACCCGCAGGCAGCCTATGGACCTGGCGCGGCCGCAACCGCGACTGATACATTTCCACAGTGGCTGATGGAGATCGAAAGCTCGCAGGCGCCCAGTTCCATGGCCACGCGTCCGGTGCCTCCAGTCATAACCACCCGCGGCTTGCCGCCGGAAGTGATCTCGATCTCCCGCCAGGCACGGACACCGGTTCCCAGGGCCTTGCCGACTGCTTCCTTGGCTGCGAAACGGGCAGCGAAGTGTTGCGGCGGGTTGGGCTTCGACAGGCAATAGGCCCGCTCGGTGTCTGTGAAGATCCGCTCCGCCAGCCGGGGCCTTCTGTCGAGGGCCCGGGCGAAGCGCTCGTTCTCGATTATGTCGATTCCGATCAGCACAGGTATGATTCCGTCAGCTCAGGGTTACCTTACCCGCATGGGGGAGCTTTTAATTCCCGCATGTCGGCTTCTATTCCACCGTGACAGTCTTGGCCAGGTTCCGCGGCTGGTCCACATTACAGCCCTTTAGCTGGGCGATGTAATAAGCGAGCAGCTGCAGAGGCACGACCGCCAGCAGGGGCGAAAGCATCTCTGATGTCTTCGGGATGTACATGATGTCGCTGCTCAAAGACTTGATCCGTTCGTTGCCCTCGGTGGCAACAGCGATGGCTGAGGCGCCGCGAGCCCGGACCTCCTCGATATTGGAAACCACCTTGTCATAGACATGGCCATCGTTAGCCACGACTACGACGGGGGAGCCTTCCTCCAGGAGGGCGATCGGACCGTGTTTCATTTCCCCGGCGGCGTAGGCTTCTGTGGGGATGTAGGAGATCTCCTTGAGCTTCAGCGCTCCCTCCAGGCAGACCGGCAGCCCCACGCCACGGCCCAGGTAGAGGAAGAAGGGCTGTTCGAAGTAGCGTTTGGCGATCTCGTAGGCGGACGACTCTGTCTTCAGGTAGCCGCGCATGAGCTCGGGCACGGATTTGAGCTCGGTCGCGATCTCGGCGATCTCGCCCTTGTCCATCGTCCTGCGCACCTGCGCCAGATAGAGGGCCAGCAGATGCATCGCGGCGATCTGGGCCACGTGGGTCTTGGTGGCCGCCACGCCGATCTCCAGCCCGGCGCGCGTGTAAAGGATGCCGTCGGCGTCTCTGGTCGCCTGGCTGCCCATGATATTGGTGATGGCAAGAACCCGGGCACCCTGGCTGCGGGCCTGGCGCATGGCGGCCAGTGTATCGGCGGTCTCGCCTGACTGGGAGATACCGACGACCAGCGTAGTCGGAGACAGTACCGGATCCCGGTAACGGAACTCCGAGGCCACATCAAGCTCGACAGCGACACGGGCCCAGTTCTCCAGTACATAGCGGCCGACCAGCCCAGCGTGGTAAGAGGTACCGCAGGCGACGATGTATACCTTGTCGATCTTCGCCAGCTCCTCGTCGGGGATGGCAAGCTCTTCAAGCACGACGCCGCCTTCATCAGGAAACCGTCCCGCCAGCGTATCTGCGAGGGAATCGGGCTGTTCGTAGATCTCCTTGCGCATAAAAGTCTCATAGCCGCCCTTTTCGGCGGCGTCGGCGTCCCAGCTGACCCTCGTCACCTCTCGATCCTGCGGTTGAAGCTCCAGATCGAGGATCTGAACGCTTTCGGGAGTTACCACTACCAGCTCGTTGTCCTCGATCACCATGACATCGCGTGTCTCGGAGAGGAATGCCGGGATAGCCGAGGCGATGAAGTTCTCGTCCTTGCCCACACCGATCAATAGCGGGCACTCCTTGCGGGCGCCGACGATCAGGTCCGGATGGGCGCGATGGATCACGCAGATGGCGAAGTGGCCCGAGATCTCGCTGATGCTCCGGCGGACGGCCTCGACCAGGTCGCCGTCATAGAATTTCTCGACCAGGTGCGATACCACTTCAGCGTCGGTCTCGGATAAAAAGCGGTGGCCTTCCGCGGTGAGCTGCTCGCGCAGTGTCTGGTAATTCTCGACGATGCCGTTGAGGACGATAGAGATGTTGCCATCACAGTCCAGGTGAGGATGGGCGTTCTCGGTGGAAGGACGCCCGTGGGTGGCCCAGCGGGTATGACCCAGCCCCAGCCTGGCGCCGGTGCAGCCCTCTCCCTCGAGTGCCTTTTCCAGGCTGTCGAGGTTGCCCACGGCCCGCACCAGCTCGATATGGCCGTCGCTCAGAACCGACAGACCTGCCGAGTCGTAGCCGCGGTATTCCAGTTTTCTAAGGCCCTGGTACAGCAGGTCTTTGCACTGCCGCTGGCCTGTATAAGCGATTATGCCGCACATAACTCAGACTTTCCGGTTTCTTTTGGCGGGTCTACGCAGCCCCAAGGCTGCGCTCCACCTCTGCTACGATTCTATCGCAAACTCCGGCGCAAAGTTCTTCCGAGGGAGCCTCGACCATGACGCGGACGAGTGGCTCGGTGCCCGATGTGCGCACCAGTATCCGCCCGGAATCTCCCAGGAGGCCCTGTTCTTCTTCGATTGCAGCCCAGACGGCGGCCGCGTCTTCGAGGCCTGCCAGGTTCTTCACACGGACGTTGACCAGCTTCTGGGGCAGGCGCGTCATCACCTTTGCCAGCTCTGAGAGCGAGGCGCCGGTGCTGTCCATGACCTCGAGCAGCAGCAGCGAGGTCGCCAGCCCGTCCCCGGTCGTGCCGGTTTCGAGGTTGATCAGATGCCCGGACTGTTCACCGCCAAAACCGAAGCCGCCAGACAGCATCTCCTCGAGGACATAACGGTCGCCGACAGCCGTGGTCTTTACAGCTATCCCCAGCTGCTTCATGGCGGTATGGAATCCCAGGTTGGTCATGACCGTGGTCACGATCGTGTCTGCGGGCAGCCTCCCCTGATCTTTGAGATAGTTGGCGCAGATGGCCATGATGAAGTCGCCGTCAACCAGCGCGCCGCCGGAATCTACGGCCAGCACCCGGTCGCCGTCGCCGTCATAGGCGAAGCCGAGGTCGTATTCACCGTCCCGGACCATTCCCTGCAGCTGCTCCATATGGGTGGAGCCGCAATTGTCATTGATATTGTAGCCGTCAGGCGAATCGTTGATGACGGTGATGTCAGCTCCGAGCCTGCGGAAAGCCATGGGTGAGCTTCTGTACGTGGCGCCGTTGGCGCAGTCCAGCACAATGCGGAACCGGGACAGGTCCAGATCGAATCGCTCGAGCAGGCCATCTACATAAGCTTCTGTCGCTTCGCTGAGAGCTCCGATGCGGCCGGGATCTCCCGAGATCTCTGCCACTGACTCTCCGGTCAGGAAGCGCTCCATCTCCAATTCCTGCTCATCGGTTAGCTTGAAGCCTGTGGAACCGAAGAATTTGATACCGTTGTCCTGATATGGGTTATGTGAGGCGGAGATGACGGCGCCGGCGTCGGCTCCTTCAGCCACGACCAGGCCTGCGATTGCCGGAGTGGGAATGACGCCGGCCTGAACCACCAGGCCACCAGCTGAGCTGAGGCCAGCCACCAGCGCCGCTTCCAGCATGCCGCCGGAGATGCGGGTATCGCGGCCAACAAGGATCACCGGGCGTTCTGAGGGGAGTACGGCCATCGCGGCCCGGCCGAGCGTCAACGCCAGGTCCGCAGTCAGGAATTCATTGGCGACGCCACGGATGCCGTCAGTGCCAAAATACTTTCTGGTCAAGAGAGGATGCCTTTCCGAAACATCAAGAGGCAGGAACAGGTTTCCTGCCAGACCCAGATTATAGAGACTTTCGGAAAAAAGGGAAAAGGGGAGTTTGAATCGGATCAGTGCGGCACGAGCCGGCGGGGCGGTGACTCAGGAACCGGAATGATCCATTTCAGTCAGCGCCTGGTTGCGGACCATCTGGCGGTAACAGTACGACTCTTTCGCCGGGCAATGGGAAATGCAGGCTGAGGATATCCGCTTGACCTCGACGCCACATCCGGGACAGGCCATCACCAGGTCCTGGGGGAAGAACTCGACTTCGTCGCCGCATTCCGGACAGGCCAGGAATTCTATATCACGGAAGATGCCAGGGCAGCGCCACTTGCTCAGGCGGGATGGGTCGTTCATTCTGTCGCCGATCTCGGTCATGGATAGATTATCCCCGTAAATGCCGGGTATCCAATGAGACAGGTCAAGCCGGATTGTGATATTGGTCACCCCGCGATAGCCAGTGGCGGACCGCGGCCCCGAGGGTCTCTCTAACTTCCGTTCTCTCCGAGAAGCAGGTCTCTGAGGTCATAGGTGTCAGGATCCACTGTCCTGCCGGTGCGGTCCAGATGGTCGGTATTGATGCCTATGGCCATCAGCACCGCCTTGTCCACATCTTCATGGGCAAGGGCACGCAGACCGGCTACCCAGGCGTAGTGGCTCGTGGGTTCGGTGACATCGGCAAGATAGAAAAGTTTGTCGGAAAGGGTCATTTCAGGATGGCCGGCGGTATGCCAGCGGATGGCGCTGAGTATGGCTGGATCATCCAGGCCCAACTCACGCTCGGCGATCACCACGGCCAGCTTTCCATGCAGAAGGACAGGGCTTCTGCGGTCTACTTCACGAACTGGAAGCTGCCAGTCCTCGGCGGTGGCTACCAGGTCTTCGTTGGAGAATTCGCGGGCGCAATCGTGTAGCAGAGCCGCCTGCCTCAGCGGCACCGGATCGACACCATATTGGCGCGCCAGCTCCGTCGCCGCCTCCAAGACACCCAGGCTGTGCATATAGCGTCCGCCGGAGACCCGGGCCTGCAACCAGTTTTTCAGCCGATCTTCCATATATCCAATGTACACCATGTCGATGGCAACCGGAATGCCGCGGCAAGTAGCAACTTCATCTGAGGAATACTGCGGCCAGCCGCTGATTCCCTCTGACTCCTGCTCTCAGATGAAATGCTTCTCTATGTATGGCGAGGTCATCGCCGCAACCAGGGCATAATAGGTTGGCAGGAAACGAACCGGTTCTCCTGTTCTCAGTGGATGGGCGCGCAATTCCGGTGAGGCGCAGCTGATGGCCAGATAATCGCTGGTCGCGCCGGTGGGTGTTAACCCCGGGTGGCAGGGGATGAGCCTGGCCCCGCCTGTGTCCTGCACGCCGAATCCAACCAGAGCCTGGGTGACGCCGCCCTTGTCGAATATTTCCAGAACGGGTCCCTCGAGGACGAAGGCATCGCGGTGGGCTCCCTGAAGATAAAGGTCTTGAGTGTGCCCTGACGGGATCCTTCCAAGGAGGATGGCTTCGCCGCAGCGCATCGCGGTCACAGGCGCGAACAGCGACATCCCCCAGCCGGGATGCTGCTCGCCGTCTTCGTCGGGACCTGTCAGCAGCCGCAGCAGCCCCGAGCCGCCAACAGATAAAAGCGGCAAGGCACCCTCTTCAAAAGCAGCTGCTCCAGCTGCGGATCCCGTCTTTGGCGATTGGCTGGAATCATCGCTGGCGCAGCCCATGCGGCCGCGCCTGAGCCGCCAGGAGATCCTTCCGGCTGCCTCGTTGAAGGCCTGGAGGGAACCACCCACTGGGACATCGTTGCGGGCACAGGCGGCGTTGGTGGCTAGTCCCACCAGAACGGCATCCGGGAGACAGGCGATACGGGATGCTTCGTCTGAGGCCAGGTCGAGCGGCACACCTTCACGGCCATCGCCGGTTTCCAGCATCAGGCAGAGTTTCAAGGGCCGGCGCGGCGTCATCCGCAACAGGGGCAGTGCCTGTTCGAATGAAGAGACGAAGTAGATGTCGGCGTCGAAACAGGCATCCTCGACAGTGACCGGGGAGCGCAGAAATGTGAGTTCGGCCTCAGGAAGGTGGCGCCGCAGGTTGCGGATGTTCTCAGAGCGTGAATCGGCGAGCCCGGAGGCGCCGCCGGTCAGCATCGCCTCACCGACAAGCTCGTTCCCAAGGCAGGCCTTGGTTACGCCGGTCAGTTTTACCCCATGAGGCTTGAGCAGATCCGCGATCAGGCGGGTATTGTGTGTGATTTTGGCGAGGTCGACAGTCAGGCTCGGCATAAAGCTCTCTTCGGCTCGGCGCCGGGATAAAAAAAGAGGATGGCGGTCGATCCGCCACCCTCTGAAAGTCCAGCTGAGCTTCTGCTAACGCTTGGAGAACTGCGGCTTCTTGCGGGCGCTCTTGAGGCCGGCTTTCTTACGCTCGACCTTGCGCGAGTCGCGGGTGAGGAAGCCGCCCACGCGCAGTTCCTTGCGCAGGGAATCATCCGCTTCGAGCAGCGCCTTGGCGATGCCGTGCTTTAGTGCTCCAGCCTGGCCGCCGATACCGCCGCCGACAATATTGGCGGAGACGTCGAAACGGCCTTCGGTGCCGGTGGTGGTCAGAGGCATGCGCACTTCAGTCCGCAGCCGCGGCCGGCCAAAATATTCGTCTACCGGGCGGTTGTTCACCGTGATCTTGCCGTCGCCAGCCGTGAGGATGACGCGGGCTATTGAAGTCTTGCGCTTGCCTGTGGCGGTGTACCTAACCAAGCTGCATCTCCTCCGGATTCTGGGCCGCGTGCGGATGCTCGGGGCCTGCATATATCTTTAGTTTCTTCAGCTGTGCCCGGCCGAGGCGGTTCTTGGGAAGCATTCCCTTGACTGCCAGGCGGATAACCTCTTCCGGCTTCCTGTCCATCATCTCGGCCAGGGTGCGCTGCTTGAGGCCGCCGGGATAGCCGGTATGACGGTAATAGATCTTGTTGTCCATCTTGCGGCCGGTGACGGCGATGCGGGAGGCGTTGATGACGATGACGAAATCCCCGGTATCGATATGGGGAGTGTAGACGGTCTTGGTCTTGCCCCGCAGGTTATCAGCGATGCGCGTGGCCAGACGGCCAAGGCGCTGGTCCTTGGCGTCGACGATGAGCCAGTTTCGCTCGATGTTGGATGGTTTTGCGACGTAAGTCTTCATAATCAATTAATTTCAGGCGCAAATCAGGCGCAAGGATGGATACTAGAGCAAAAATTCGCAGCTGTCAAATGTTGAAATCCACCCGTCGCAGAGCCGCCGGCGATACAGTCGAAGCTGCGGCGGAGAAGCTGCTTTGCTACAGTAGAAGTTGTTGTCAACAGGATCAACTGGCATGGAAAAGGAACTTTACCGGATCATGAGCCCGCTGACCAGCAGGGTGCTGGTGGTGTGCAGCAACACCCCGGGGCCGGGCGAAGCAGCCGGTGACCGTTGCTGGCTGCTGGCGGAGTCCCTGGCGTCGGCGCACGATGTAATCCTGGCCTTGCCGCAGGTGAGCGAGCTCTTCCACGAGGACTTCGCGGTAGTCTACTACAATGCCCGCAACGTGGGTCTGGTCGCCCGGGATTCGGACGTCGTCATCTGCGACGCGACTGCGCTCGAGTCACATTTAAGCCTGATAGACGCGGGCAAGCCTGTGGCGATGGATCTCACTGGCGCGGACATCGCAGCCAACCTGCCAGCCGCAGACTTCTTCATCTGCCAGTCCGAGGAAGAGCGCCGTGTCTGGCTGGAGCAGCTTCATGAAGCCGGCCGGATTAATCCGTACACCCAGGATGGCGACAGCGGTCTCAGGAGTCTGATCGATGTCGTCCAGCCCGTTGACCGCGTTCAGCCGCTTCTGGATTATTGCGCGGTGCCGCGGTTCGCCCGAGACCGCGGGACCCGTTGCAGTAGTGCCGCCCTCCCAGCAGATCCGGGCGGGCCTGGCGGCATTACCCACTACTGGCGGCGACTACGTTATCATATGCGCACCGGTGGCAGCCGCGCAGTTTGGTCCCGCGGCGGAGCGGTAATAAAGAGGAGAATCTCCGGCAAAGGAAAAAATAATTGAGCTTGCGAACAATCAATATGAAAGGGGCGATTATGAACAGGTCCTGGAAGGCCGGAGTATTTGTGCCCGCCTCCATTATCTTGCTGGCTATCATGCTATTGGCTGCGATCCCGGGCTGCGGTGGCAATACCCCCAGTTCAGCTGCCAGTGACATGGTGCAGATGCTTTCAGCCCGGCAATTCGGAGAGGCGTATGATTCGTTCTCTACGACTTCTCCGGTCCGCGAGGTCAAGCGGGAGGATTTTATAGCACAGATGGAGGCGTCATTACCCGCAGGTACGTCAATAACCGAGTTCTCGGTAACGGAAGAAAAGGTAGAAGACAGTAAGGCCACAGTGACCTGGAGCGCCAAAGTCAATATGCCAAACGTTCCCGAACAGCCCCTTGACGACAGCTTCTCGCTGGTCAAGGAATACGGCACCTGGAAAGTCGAGCAGTAGAAATGTGTCCGGGGAGCGGCAGGCCCGGATTGCCCGTTATGTGCTCATTCGCTATAGTACAGCACTTAGTTGGTGCTAATTTCCAGCGCCGCATATCAGGCATTCGAAGCAGGAGGACAGCGTGACCGTGAGCGTCAATCCCCACATCTTCCGCGAGTATGACGTCAGGGGGCTCGTTGATGAGGATCTGGATATAGAGACAGTCGAGCTGCTAGGCAAGGGCTATGGCGTCTATATGAAGTCTTTCGGCTACAGCGAAGCTATCGTCGGCCGGGATAACCGGCCGAGTTCGGCGCCGTTCAGGGACGCGCTCATCAGGGGTATCACCTCGACCGGCTGCGACGTCATCGACGTGGGCGAGCTGCCCACCCCCGCTTTCTACTTCTCGCTGCAGGAGTACGGCAAGCAGGCTGGCGTCATGATCACCGGCAGCCACAACCCGCCCCAGTACAACGGTTTCAAGCTCTGCCGCGGGCATGGCACCATATATGGCGACGAGATACAGAAGCTGCGCGCCATCATCGAAGCTGGCGATTTTCCTGCCGGTCAAGGCAACGTTACTACTGCCGATCCGATACCCGCCTACGCCGATTACATCGCAGGCAACATCAAGGTGGAGCAACCATTGAAGGTAGTGATCGATGCCGGCAACGGTGTCGGCGGCAAGGTGGCTCCCGACCTTCTAAGGCGGCTGGGATGCGAAGTAGTCGAGCTCTACTGTGATCTCGACGGCAATTTCCCCAACCATTTCCCGGATCCGACGGTGCCCGCCAACCTGGAAGATCTGATCGCCACGGTAGCCAGGGAAGGCGCCGATCTCGGCATCTCCTTTGACGGCGACGCCGACCGCATCGGCGCGGTCGCCGACGACGGCAGCATCATCTGGGGCGACCAGCTGATGATCCTCTTCGCTCGCGACATCCTCGAATTCAACCCCGGTGGGACGATCATCTTCGAGGTGAAGTGTTCCCAGGCGCTGATCGAGGACATCGAAGCCCATGGCGGCAAGCCGCTCATGTGGAAGACGGGGCATTCGCTGATAGAGGCGAAGATCCGCGAGGAGAAGGCGTTGCTGGCTGGCGAGATGAGCGGCCACATCTACTTCGCCGACCGCTACTTCGGTTATGACGACGCCATCTATGCTGCCAGCAGGCTGGTGGAATTCATCGCCCGCAAGGGTGTAAAGCTTTCAGAACTTCTCGCCGACATCCCACGCTACTATGCGACTCCCGAGATGCGTATCGAGTCGACCGAAGAGGAGAAGTTCCAGATCGTGGAGACGGTGAAGCAGGAATTTTCCAAAGACAACGAGATCATCGACATCGATGGCGTGCGGGTCGTATTCCCCGATGGCTGGGGTCTCGTAAGGGCATCCAACACTTCGCCGGTTGTTGTCGTTCGCTGCGAGGCGAAGACTCCCGAGCGGCGCGACGAGATCCAGGCGATGATCCTCTCCAAACTCAGCAAGTTTCCGTCGGTGGCGGACAAACTCTAACAGACGACAGGAAGATATGAACGCTCCCGACAGACAGGCACTACTCAATCAGCTGGATGACACAGCCGCTATCCGCGCCCTCGATTCCCAGGACCAGTTCGGCATGGTCGCCGGGCTGCCAGGGCAGATGTTCGATGCTTACGAGGCCGGCAGCAAGGTAGCGCTGGACCACGGCGGCGAAGTCGGCGGCATCGCCGTTGCTGGCATGGGCGGCTCGGCCATCGGCGCTGATGTGATCGCTTCCGTGTATGACGCCGAACTGCCGAGTCCCATGGTTACCGTGCGCGGCTATAACCTGCCGCACTGGATCAGCAGCCGCAGCCTGGTCTTCGTGGTCAGCTATTCCGGGAATACCGAGGAGACCATCTCCTGCCTGAACGAGGCCCTGGAACGAGGCTGCCGTATTATCTGCCTCAGCACCGGAGGCAAGGTCGGCAGGATCGCTGCGGAGAACAACCTGCCGTTCATCGAAGTGCCCAGCAGCCTGCAGCCCCGGGCCGCCATGGGCTGGTTATCGGTGCCCATCGCCGCCTGTCTTGAAAACCTGGGCCTGGTCGAGGCCGTGGAGGAAGATGTGCGTGAGACCGCCGAGGTGCTGAAGGGCTGTATCGACGCCTACGGCCTGGACAGCCTGGCGGCCGATAACCCGGCTAAACAGCTGGCGGCGGATCTCTTCGAGCGCATCCCGGTCATCTATGGCTCGGAAGTCACCGCGGTCGCCGCCTTACGCTGGAAGTGCCAGATCAACGAGAACGCAAAGGCGCTGGCGTTCAACCACCAGTTTCCCGAACTGAACCATAACGAGATCGTCGGCTGGGAATACCCGGCAGAAGACATGGAGCGGTTCAGGGTGATCTACCTGACCGACGGCAAGTTGCATCCGCAGAACGTCAAGCGCATGAACGTGACCGCCGAACTGCTGGAAAATTACGTTGGTGGGATCAGGCGTTATGCCAGTTCAGGGGATTGCCGTCTGGCGAGGCTGTTATCCAGTGTGAACCTGGGAGATTACCTTTCACTTTATCTCGCCGTGCTTTACGGTATAGATCCCTCGCCGGTGGAACGCATCGAGAATCTTAAACGGCAGCTGGCCTGAGCAGGGCGGGAAAGGCTGCCAGGACGGAGCGGCACGGTGCGTCTACACTGTAACGCCTGCTTTTAGTATACTTACCGAACCGCAAAAGCTGCGCTGAAGGCGCATGCTTCGCTTTTTTCCGTAGGCGAATTCTCAAGAAATCGAAGAGCGGGCTGTCTGCGCCCCCGAGGGCCGCGGCGCCTAAAACCCGGAAGGAGAAGACTGTGCCAGAAGTAGTAGCCCATGACGTCAAAGACCTCGGCCTGGCCGAGAGAGGCAAGCTCAAGATCGAGCTGATCGACAAGCGCATGCACGTACTGGCCTCGATTCGCGAACGCTTTGAGAAGGAGCAGCCGCTGGCGGGAATCCGCGTATCCGCCTGTCTGCACGTGACAACCGAGACCGCCAATCTGGTGCGTACGCTCAAGGCCGGCGGCGCCGATGTCGTGCTTTGCGCCTCCAATCCGCTGAGCACCCAGGACGATACTGCCGCCGCCCTGGTCAAGGAGTATGGCATCAGCACATATGCCATCAAGGGCGAGGACAACGACACTTATTACAAGCATATTACCGCCGCGGTCGATCATCATCCGCACGTGACCATGGATGACGGCGCCGACGTCATCGGCGTTGTGCACGCCGAGCGCTCGGATCAGATCGACGAGATCCTGGGCGGGACTGAAGAGACGACCACCGGCGTCATCCGCCTGCAGAGCATGGAGGCCGACGGCGTGCTCAAGTTCCCCGTGGTCGCCGTAAACGAGGCGAACACGAAGCACCTGTTCGATAACCGTTACGGCACCGGGCAGTCCACTATCGATGGCATCATCCGCGCCACAAACATGCTGCTCGCCGGCCTCGACCTGGTCGTCGCCGGCTATGGCTGGTGCGGACGTGGCGTCGCCATGCGAGCCTCGGGTCACGGCGCCCGGGTGACCGTAGTCGAGGTCGACCCGCTGCGGGCTCTTGAAGCGGTCATGGACGGCTACCGCGTCGCCCCTATCGCCGAGGCCGCGAAGTACGGCGACATCTTTGTCACGGCTACCGGCAACAAACACGTCATCCGCGGCGAGCACATGGATGTCATGAAGGACGGCGCTATCATCTGCAACACCGGCCACTTCAACGTGGAGATCGACATACCGGCTCTGGAGAACATGTCCACGGCCCGGCGCACCGTCCGCGACTTCATGGAAGAGTTCACCCAGACTGACGGCCGCATCATCTACCTGCTGGCCGAAGGCCGCCTGGTGAACCTGTCGGCTGCCGAAGGGCACCCCGCGCAGGTCATGGACATGAGCTTCGCTAACCAGGCACTGGCGGCGGAGTTCATCGTCAAGAACCACGCGAACCTGGAGAACAAGGTCTACCCGGTCCCGGTCGAGATCGATGAGCAGATCGCCGCTCTCAAGCTGGAGTCCATGGGCTTCAGCATCGACACGCTCACCGAGGAACAGGTGAAGTACCTGGCCTCCTGGAACGAAGGCACTTAAGCCGCGACGGGAGGTAGGAACCATGTCCGCGGGCAGCTATACAGTCAAGACCATTGAGTGGCAGGGAGACGAGGTCGTCATGATCGACCAGCGGATTCTGCCGCTTGAAGAGGCATATATCCACCACACCAGCTGGCAGGAAGTCGGCGATTCCATCAAGACGATGGTAATCCGCGGCGCGCCGGCCATCGGTGTAGCGACCGCGATGGGCATGGCCCTGGCTGCCATGCAGTCCGGCGCCACCAGCCAGGAAGAGCTCAAGCGCGACCTGGATGAGGCCGCCAAAGGACTTTTTGCCACCCGGCCTACAGCTTACAATCTTGGCTGGGCGCTGGAGCAACAGGCGAAGATCTATGACCAGCCCGGCGAGGTTGACGAGATCCGCGCCCGGCTCAAGGCGCGCTCCCAGGAGATACTCGACGAGGACGTAGCCATGTGTATCGCCATGGGCGAACACGCTGCGCCGCTCTTTCCCAAAGGCGCCCGCATCCTTACCCACTGCAACGCCGGAGCTCTCGCTACTGCTGGTTATGGCACGGCGCTGGGCGTGATCCGCTCGGTGTTCAAACGTGATCCTTCCATCCATGTTTTTGCCGACGAGACCAGGCCGTTCCTCCAGGGCGCCAGGCTGACCGCCTGGGAGCTTCAGCAGGAGGGCATCCCCTGTACGCTCATCACCGACAACATGTCGGGATATTTCTTCAAAAAGGGCGAGATAGATGCAGTTGTAGTCGGCTCCGACCGGATCGCTGGCAACGGCGACGTCGCCAACAAGATCGGCACCTACACGGTGTCGGTTCTGGCGAAGGAACATGGCGTTCCCTTCTACGTGGCTGCGCCGACTTCGACCGTGGACCTGAGCCTGACTGACGGCTCGCAGATCCCCATCGAAGAGCGCGATCCCTCCGAAGTCACCCATTGCGGCGCCAGGCAGGTGGCGCCAACAGGAATCGGTGTGCGCAATCCGGCATTCGATGTGACTCCGCACGAGAACGTCGCCGCAATCATCACCGAGATGGGAGTACACCGCGAGCCCTATACAGAGAGCCTGGCGGCAGCGAAGAAAGGCAAATAATTGAAGGCCATGGTACTGGCAGCCGGCCTGGGCACGCGTCTGAGGCCGCTAACCGGGTCGATCTCCAAACCGATGGCGCCGATCGTCAACCGGCCGGTCCTGTACCACATCCTGCGGCTGATCAAGCAGCACGGCTTTGACGAGGCCGTAGCCAATCTCCATTACCACCCTCACGCGATCACCAACTATTTCGGCCGTGGCCAGCGGGTCGGCATCGAGCTGCGCTATTCCCTCGAACCTGAACTCGTAGGGACGGCCGGCGGCGTCAAGGCGGTGCAACGGTTCCTTGCGGACGGCACGTTCCTGGTCATCAGCGGCGATGCCCTGACCGACCTGGATCTGACAAAGCTGATCAGGCAGCACCGTGAATCTGGCGGAATCGCCACCCTGGCGCTCAAGCGCGTGGACGATCCCAGCAATTATGGTGTAGTCATCCGGGAGAAGGAAAACGGGCGCATCCTCGGTTTTCAGGAAAAACCGGAGCCAGGGGAGGAGCTCAGCAACCTTTGCAACTGTGGCATCTATATCTTCGAGCCAGCGGTTTTCGACTACATCCCCAAGGACTCATTCTACGATTTCGGCAAGCAGCTGTTCCCCGAGTTCGTCACCAAGGACATTCCTTTTTACGGTTTCGAGATCGACGGCTACTGGAACGATGTCGGTAGCCTCGAGCAGTACCGCATCGGCAATTTCGACGCGCTCACCGGCAAGGTCAAAGTCGAGATCCCCGGGAAGGAGCGCGAGCCTGGGATTTACGTGGGCAAAGGGACGCGCATCTCCCGTTCGGCGAAGCTGACCGCGCCGATATTACTTGGCGACTACTGCCGGGTGGGCGAGAACGTGAGCCTGAAGGGGCCACTGGTCATCGGTGACCACAGCGTGATCGAGAAGGGCGCGGCGCTGGAGGGAGTCATCAAGTGGCGGGCGGCCCAGACTGGCGCGGACGCCAAAGTCGAAGGCGGCATCATCGGCCGGGGAGCCTATATCCGCGACGAAGTGCATATCCGCGACCGGGTCGTGGTCGGCGACCGCTGCGTCATCGGCGCCGGCAGCGTGCTGGATGAAGAGGTCCACCTGGAGCCGTTCACAGTCATCGAAGCGGACAGCCATCTGCGGTAGAACCGGATCCCATAATTTTTATGAAAGTTTGATCAGGACGCGCTCACGCGTCTTTTTTATTTCCGGATCAGTACATTTGTTTCCATACATGAACTAATATATCATGTATATACATGCATTTACGCCGGAGGTGGTCCCCTTGGCTGAAAAACAGAACAAGAAGAAACCGATGCAGGTCTACCTGGATTACAAACAGGACGCCGAACTCAGCTTCGTCGCCGACAGGCTGAACATCTCCAAGGCTGAAGTAATCCGGCGGAGCCTCGACGAATACCTGATCGGTGCGATTCCGCTCGAGGAGGACCCTCTCATGGAGATGATAGGGCTCCTGCCTGAAGACAATGATTCTCCTGCCGATGGCTCAGTGAATCACGACTTTTATCTTGCAAAGTGGGAGCGGGAAGGTTGGGCGGAGTGACAGCCCTGTCGCTACCGCCCCTCTTCATTGATTCCGGTGGCTGGATTGCTCTCAATGACCCCCGTGATAGTCAAAATAGTGCAGCGAGCCGGTTTTATAGAGACCAGGCGTTCAGCAGGTACAGCCATATTGTCACTACAAATCTGATTGTAGCCGAGACACATGCCTATCTGCTCAAGGCAGGCGCCGCGTCTTATGGTCTCAAGTATCTATCACTGATAAATTCCAGCACCCGCGTTAGTGTTATTCACTCGACAGTGGAGCTGGAGGAAGCGGCTTTTAAACTTCTTGGCAAGTACAAGGACCAGGATTTCACCCTATGCGACGCTGTCAGTTTTTCGGTTATGAAGGAACTGGGCATCAATGATGCTTTTGCCTTCGACTCGCATTTTGAGACCGCCGGATTTCGCCGTTTGCCAAAGTAGCAGAAATAGTTGATCAGGGGCATACTCTCCGATCTGGGTTCGGTCCTTTTTCCGATCCGGTGTGTGCACTGCGGACGTGCTGGGGGCTGGCTTTGTCCCGACTGCTTCACGAAGCTCTCGCCACTCGGGCTGCGCGTCTGCCGGCATTGCGGCCGGCCGTCGCCACCACCGGAACATTCCGGCACAGGTGGAAAACCGGGCCGCTGTCCCGAATGCCGCGGCTGCGAGTTTCACTTCCGCAGCGCACGCGCTGCCTTCACTTTTGAGGGTCCCGCCCGCAGGCTGGTCCACCGGCTCAAGTACTCAGGGCAGCGGCGGCTGGCCGTATATATGGCGGAACTTGCCTGCAATCAGGCTGATTTGACTCCCCGGGGGAAAGTGGTTACGCTAACCCATGTTCCCCTGCACAGCTCAAAACTGCTAAGCCGTGGATACAATCAGGCGGGGCTTTATGCCAGGGCTCTTTCCCGGAACCTCGGTATGCCGCTGCAGGACCTCCTCTGCAAGCAACACCTGACTTCGGCGCAAAAACAGCTTGGATTCGAGGCTCGGCGGCGCAACCTGGAGGGCAGCATCTCTCTCAGGCGGGGCGCGTGCCTGCAGCCCGGAACCGGCCATCTGGTGCTCGTGGACGATGTCTATACGACCGGCTCCACAGCCTCAGAATGTGCGAGGGTGTTGAAAGAAGGCTTAGGGGTAGAAGTAGACGTCTGGGCTTTTGCCAGGACAGTGAAGCGATTGAGTTTAGCGGCCGATGCCGAATGGGTAAAAAACAATACGCAATCTAAGCGGGAAGGATCGAAATGAACTTACAGGTAAAGGGAAGGAACATCGCCGTAACCGACGCGCTACATGCCTATGTGGAAGAAAAGCTTGTCAAGCTGGGCAAGAACCTCAACAGCGCCAGCACCATGGAAGTGGAGCTGTTCGTGGAGAAGAATCCAAGCATAGCCGACAACCAGGTGGCTGAGGCGACTATCTTCACCAAGGGTCCGGTTCTGAGGGCCAAGGGAGCATCCGCCGACATGTATGCTTCCATAGACCTGGTAGAGAGCAAGCTGGGCCGCCAGGTCAAGAAGTACCGCAGCAAGCTCACGAGCCATGACGCGCACGTCCGTGGCAGCATCCCGCCGGATGCCATCCTGCAGATGCCCGAGCCAGTGGAAGCTGAGGAAGAGGAAGAAGAAGGACCGCAGATAGTGAAGCTCAAATCCTTCGACATCAAGCCGATGTCGGCTGAGGAGGCAGCGCTGCAGCTGGAGCTGATCGGCCACGACTTCTTCGTCTTCCGCAATTCGGAGTCGAACGATACCAGTGTCATCTATCGCCGGCGAGATGGTAATTACGGGCTGATCGAACCCAGGTAGGCGTTCTGGATGCAGGCGCCTTTAAGGGAAAGCCGCTGAAGTTTAACGACGTTCCCTCTGGTAGACTGTTTAATAATGGCTAAATTCCTTCAAAAAGCCCTACGCATGGGCGAGGGCAAAAAGTTCAAGCAGCTGGAAGAGCAGGTCGAGGCGATCAACGCTCTTGAACCGGAGCTTGAAAAGCTCAGCGACGACCAGCTCAAGGCGAAGACCCCCGAGCTCAAGCAGCGGCTGGCTGACGGCGAGGAGCTCGACGACATCCTTCCCGATGCCTTCGCGGTAGCGCGGGAGGCTTCGCGCCGGGTCATGGGCATGCGCCATTTTGACGTACAGCTTATGGGTGGCATCGTCCTTCACCAGGGGCGCATCGCCGAGATGAAGACCGGAGAGGGCAAGACGCTGGTGGCGACCCTGCCCGTTTACCTCAACGCACTCTCGGGATCCGGCGTGCATGTAGTCACCGTCAACGATTATCTCGCCAGACGTGACGCCGAGTGGATGACCCCCCTCTACAATTTCCTGGGCCTAGAGGTCGGCATCCTGCAGGACAACCTCCGCCCGGCCGAGCGCCGGGTGGAATACGCCGCAGACGTGACCTATGGCACAAACTCTGAGTTCGGATTCGATTATCTACGCGACAACATGGCTATCCGGCTCGAAGAACTGGTGCAGCGGGGCCATGAGTTCGCCATCGTCGACGAGGTGGACAGTATCCTCGTCGACGAAGCCCGCACGCCGCTGATCATCTCCGGAGCCCCCGAAGAGGCCGCCAACACTTATGTAAAGTTCGCGTCAATCGTGCCGCTGCTGCGCGCCGATGACGACTATGAGATCGACGAGAAACACCGCACGGTCGCCGTCAACGAGTCCGGCGTCGCCAAGGTTGAGAAAGCGCTGAATGTCGAGAACCTGTATGAGTCAAAGAACGGCCAGCTGGTAAACCATCTGATGCAGGCGCTGCGCGCCCAAAGCCTTTTCAAGAAGGATGTGGAATACGTAGTCAAGGATGGCGAGGTGCTGATAGTCGACGAGTTCACCGGACGCATCATGGAGGGCCGACGCTATTCCGAAGGCTTGCACCAGGCGATCGAAGCCAAGGAGAAGGTCAGGATCCGGGAAGAGAATCAGACCCTGGCCACCATCACTCTCCAGAATTATTTCCGCATGTATGACAAGCTCGCCGGCATGACCGGCACGGCGGCCACCGAGGCAGACGAGTTCATGCACATCTACAAGCTGGAAGTCGTCTCCATCCCGCCCAACCGGCCGATGGTCCGCGACGACCGCAACGACTTCATCTTCAAGACCAAGAAGGGCAAGTTCCGGGCAGCCGCCGGGGACATCGTCGAATGTCACAAGATCGGCCAGCCGGTGCTGGTCGGTACCGTCTCCATCGAGACCAGTGAGTATCTGAGCGATATGCTCAAGCGCAGGGGGGTGCCGCACCAGGTGCTGAACGCCAAGCATCACGAGAAGGAAGCCGAGATCATCCAGCACGCCGGTGAGGTCGGACAGGTCACAATCGCCACCAACATGGCGGGCCGTGGCGTCGACATCAAGCTGGACGAAGGTGTGGTCGAGCTGGGCGGGCTTTACGTACTCGGCACGGAACGCCACGAGAGTCGCCGTATCGACAACCAGCTGCGCGGCCGCGCCGGGCGCCAGGGCGATCCAGGCGCCTCGCGTTTCTACCTGTCTGCCGAGGACGACGTCATCCGGCTGTTCGCTGGTGACCGGATCTACAACATCCTCGACAAGCTCTCGCCCGACGAGGACATGCCCATCCAGCACAAGATGCTCACCAAGACCGTCGAGAACGCCCAGCGCAAGGTCGAGCAGCAGAACTTCCAGGCTCGCAAGCGCGTGCTCGAATACGATGATGTGATGAACATGCAGCGCCAGGTGATCTACGAACAGCGGCGCAAGATCCTCGAAGGTGGAGACATCAGCGAGGACGCCCGCGAGATCATCGACGAGGTGCTGGCTAACACCGTTGAGACGTACTGTGAGAGCGGTTCCTATCCCGAAGACTGGGACTGGGACACCCTCTTCGCCTCGCTCAAGGGGCTATACGACATCTCCTTTGGCAAGGAAGATATGGATATCGAGGATACCAGCCAGGAAGAGGTCGTCGAGAAGGTGCTTGAAGACGCCCGCGCCTTCTACGATGCCAAGGAAAAGGATTTCACACCAGAGCATATGCGTCAGCTCGAGCGCCTGGTGATGATGGGTGTGATCGACAACCGCTGGCGGGAGCACCTTTATGACATGGATTACCTGCGCGAGGGCATTCACTGGCGCAGCCTTTCCCAGAAGGACCCGCTGGTGGAGTACAAATCCGAGGGCTTCTCGATGTTCCAGGAACTGCTCGGTTCGATCAAGGAAGATTTCACCCGCACCATCTTCCATATGAACCGCGTGCCCCAGGACGAACTGGCCGAGCGGCGCGAACAGGATCTGAAATACACCTACGACGACGGCACCACTTCCCATCTGCCGCAGGTCGCCCAGGAGGCAGCGGGCGGTCCCGGCAGGGCGGCGGCAGGAGCGGCGGCAGGCGCAGCCAGCGCAAGCGCCTCGGCTGGCGGCGGCAGGGGAACCCCGGGCGAAGCCCCGGCTGCGGTCACCACGCGCCACTCAGACAAGGTTGGCCGCAACGATCCCTGCCCCTGTGGTTCGGGGAAGAAGTATAAGAAGTGCTGCGGGGTCTGAACAAAACAGGCGCGGGAGCCTGAACAAAAAGATCCAGCCGTACGGAATCTCATAGGCGGCCGGTCAGTTGCCAGTTCGGTGAGTCCTGGTTATCCGACGGGTTTGAAGAAATCCTTCCCGACTCCACACAGCGGACACTTCCAGTCCTCCGGCAGCTCTTCAAAAGGGGTCCCCGGCGGGATCTTGCCTTTTTTGTCGCCCCTCGCGGGGTCGTAGATATAACCGCAGTTGTTGGTCTGGCATTGCCACAGTCCCGAATCTTTCATTCCATTCTCCTTCCTTGAGGCTCTCACCGGCGGCGCTCGAACCTAAAGCGACTCGCGCCAGCGTAGCATGAAGATGGTGACCAGCAGCAGGATCGTCCCGATGGTCAGCAGCGAGATCGAATCGTAGTAGGCGAAGAAACGCGCTCCCCACTCGTAGGGCAGCTGGTTGTAGAAATTCCCTCCGATCAGGAGGCAGCCGCAGACCGCCATCACTTTCTCCCAGACCTTGAGCTTCCCGAAATTAAACAGCAGCAGGATGATACCCAGTTCCGCCAGTACGAAGGCGTTATTGTTTGTGTAGGAAAGCAGCGGCGCCAGCGCCAGGATGAAGGCGAAGTCCAGGGTCTCGGCACGCTGTAGCCCCGAGCCCTTGCGGACTACCAGGAATGCGAGGAGCGCCACCAGCGTCAACACCAAAGATTTATAGACGGTCAAGTAAATGGATCCGGGCTCGAACACGTCCAGCGGCGAATACTGGGCAAGCACGGCCATCAGAGTATGATTACCCGGCTGGAAGAGGTCTGCCTTGTTACCCAGCTCCACGGTGATGGCGCTGATCCACGAGCGTTGCAGGTCGAGGAAGTGGGCGCCGTAAAAAACGGCGGGCAGCAGGAAGAGCAGGCCTGAAAAGGCGAAGAACCAGCCGATCTCCCGGAACCGCTTCTTCAGCACGAAATAAGGCAGCAGGATCAGGCCGAATGGCTTGATGAATATGCTGAGCGCCCAGATGAACGCGAGTAAGACCGGTTTTTTTTGCGTGAATAGCCAGGCTATGGCGATGTACATCACCAGCAGCAGATAGTTGACCTGCCCCAGGGTCAGCTCCGACCAGATATGGACTCCCAGGGTCATCATGGTGAGGGCGAGCAGGAAGCCTAGCCTGGTGGGGTCGGCGTTACGGAATTCCGGATAGATCAGCAGCAGCGAAAGATACAGCCCAACCAGCACCAGCCCCGAGACAAAAAGCCAGTAGACGACTTCGGCCGCCTCGAAGGGGATCAGGGAGAAGGGGATGAATAATATGGCGGCGGTGGGCGAATACTTGTAACTGTAATAACCGTCACGAACCGGCCGGAACAGCTCTTCGCCCGCGAGCACCCGCCCGCCGGCGCGGTGGAAGACCTGGAAATCGCGCAACCAGATGCCGCCGTTGTAGCGATTGGTGAATTCCATGAGCAGCAGGCCGGCGCACATGATAGCGAAGATGGCAGCAAAGCCGAGCAGCCACCGGGCTCTCAGCAACCGTCTACAGGCCTGGATCGCATGGGATGTTTTCAGTCGCAGCAGCTCCACACCCGTAATATATCCGAAAAACCTGACGGCGAAGCCATCCAGCTGTTAATATGACGGGACAATGAGCGCAAAACCGGCAAATATCCATACTCTCGACGAACTCGAGGACCTGTTCACCCAGATCCAGGGAAAGTTCCAGTGGCTAGGTGATTACCTTTGACCCCGCTTCACTGGAAAAGCAGGTAGCCGGGCTCGAGAACCGCATGCAGCAGCCCGACTTCTGGTCGGACAAGGCCGGGGCTGCCAAAGTAAGCTCAGAATACCGGCGTGCCAAGCGGCGCCTGGAGCGCTATCGCGGCATGGAGGCGGAGGTCGGCGACGGTGAGGCCATGATGGAGATGGTCCGCGAAGAGGTCGCCGGGAGCGGCCCCGAGGACGCTGCCGACTTCATCTCCGAGACCTGGGATTCCCTCAACCAGACCCTTTACCACCTGGCGCAGCTGGAAGAAGAGCGCATGTTCAGCGGCGAATATGATGACGGCGACGCTATCATGACCATCCATCCCGGCGCCGGCGGCACCGAGTCACAGGACTGGGCCGAGATGCTCCTGCGCATGTACCTGCGCTGGGCCGACCGCCGGGGTTTCAGGACCGAGATCAACGAGGCAACCGGCGGCGACGACGCCGGCATCAAGAGCGCGACCGTCACCTTCCATGGCGAGAACGCCTACGGCCTGCTCTCAGCCGAACGCGGTGTCCACCGCCTCGTGCGCATCTCCCCCTTCGACGCGGCCAAGCGCCGCCACACCAGCTTCGCCGCCGTGGAGGTCAGCCCCATGGTCGAGGACGACATCGAGCTGGAGATCGACGAGAAGGACCTGAAGATCGACACCTACCGCGCCAGTGGCGCCGGCGGCCAGCATGTCAACAAGACCGACTCGGCTGTGCGCATCACCCATGTACCCACCGGCCTGGTGGCCCAGTGCCAGAACGAGCGCTCCCAGCTGTCCAACAAGAACACCGCCATGAAACTGCTCAAGGGCAAGCTGCTCGAGCTGGAGGAACGCAGGCGGCTGGAGGAGATGGAGAAGGAGCGCGGAGAGGTCATGGAGATCGCCTGGGGCAGCCAGATTAGGTCATATGTGCTGGCGCCTTACCAGATGGTCAAGGACCACCGGACTGATTTT
Organism: Actinomycetota bacterium; assembly: GCA_016235065.1. Classification (GTDB taxonomy): domain Bacteria; phylum Actinomycetota; class Thermoleophilia; order BMS3ABIN01; family BMS3ABIN01; genus JACRMB01. Next base: position 71,697 of record JACRMB010000007.1, read on the forward strand.
GAGGTGGGTAATGCCCAGGGCGTGCTGGATGGGGATATCGACGAGTTCATCCATGAGTTTCTGGTGGTGCGGGCGGGGAAGAGCTCATAAGTTTCCTGAGAATCACAGCCAGGCTGCTTGCCAGGTCGGGCTGGGCGCCGCTCGCCATGTTCCTGCTGCATGGATTATTTTCCCGTGTTATCAATGTCTACAGGCGCTATCCGCTGATCGACATTCCCATGCACTTCTTCGGCGGAGTAGCTATCGCCTACTTCTTCTCATCCTGCTTTGCCGCATTATCTGAAGATGCTATTTCACGGCGGCTAAGGCCGCTGGCGCAATTCGTGTCCGTTTTCTGTCTGACTGCGACAGCTGCGGTATTCCGGGAGTTTGGTGAATATACTTCGGATGCGATATTTCGGACAAACGCTTTGGATGATGTTTACGACACGCTTCTGGATATGGCTTTGGGAATAGCCGGCGGAGCGTGTTATATGTTGATCGCCTGGTGGCAGGGCAGGCTGGGTCTTGTACGCCCGGTATCGATAGAAACCGGAGAAACCGGAGGCCAGAACAAATGAAAAGGATCCAGTTATTCCTTGCGATCGGCGTTGCTGCTATTTCGCTGGCATCGCTGACGGGCTGTTCGCTGTCCGGGGAAAACGGCTCGAGCAGTTCATCGAAAACGGATGGCTCTACTGAATCGATAGAACTGTCTGCCGAACCACCCGGCATCCGCGGCTTCATCACTAAAGCTGACTCGACTGCGGGAAGTAGCAGCATCCTGGTGGAGGAAGACCCTGCCGACGCTTCTGGTTCCAGCAAGGCGTCCGTGCGGATAAAAGATGAGACGAAGATCTACCGGCGCACCGGCGGAAGCCTCGAGAAGAGCAGCAAGGCAGCTTTGACCGTCGGCAAGCAGGTCAGCGTCTGGTTCGAAGGACCGGTTGCGGAGTCATATCCGGTGCAGGGGACGGCTTCCGTCGTTGTGCTTGAAGACTAGCGGCGAGCGGCTCCTTGAAAACAGCAAGATTCGCTCTGGTCTGGCTGCCCCGGATGTGGACGAAAATGCGGCCAGATGAGAGTATCGTTCTGACGTTGAAGGAAGTTGATCAATATCTTCAAGGAAGGGACCTGCATCTTTGAAAAAGCATAGCTGGCTGATAGCAGTTTTCATCATCGCCCTCCTGGCAGTGCCGGGGCTGGCCTCGATCGTTCATGCCCAGGAAGACTCCATCGAAGAGAAGAGCGCGCAGCTGGACGGCCTCTACACCGGCACGGCCGAGCGCATCTACACCAGCTGCCTGGCGGGCGAGTGCGAGACCTGCCCTCCCATCAGCGGGACAGTGCGTATGACGCGGGGCGGCGGCAAGGTGACCATCGTGACCAGCGGTCCTGACAACGCCACTGGTCCCTGCCGGGTGGACGCGGGCACTACCTTGGCCTGGACCTTGAAAGGCACTTACGAGACGACCGGAGAGGGCATCAATTCCTTCACGCTGAACGACTGCAACAACGGCAGCTTTCCCGGTTCGGGCTCGGGCGTCATCGAAGGCGACAGAGTCACCGTTAGCTTCAGCTGCACCTTCCCAAAAAGCCCCGGCTCCTCCGAGAAATGGAACAACGTCGTGCTCACCAAACAGGCCGGCGACGACCCGGCCGGCGAGGCCGGTGATTTCGCGGAGAACAGGGAAGAGACCGGGACCAGCGACGACGACGACTTCGGGCAGGACCCCAACCGGATCAAGGAAGGTGAGACCGATGGCAGCATCACCGTCGACCGTCTCGTCGGCGACGCGACCGTGCGCAAAGATTCCACCTATCCCTCGAGGCACCTGATCACTACTGGTTCGCGCAGCAAGGCGAAGATCCATTTCGGTGATTCCGAGATCGTTATCGGTCCCAACAGCAGGCTCCGGGTCAACACCACCGAGAATAAACTCGGCCAGTCGGTGATCATGTGGGAGTTCCTCAACCCGGAGGCCGTCATCTACGTCAAGGACAAGTTGCATGGTACCCGGAAAGAGGAGAGCGGCGTTCAGACCGGCGGCCCCACGGAGCGGATCTATACGAATCTCTGGCGCAGCATTGTGATCTTCTATAACGGCTCCTACGACGGCAAGAAGGACCTCCGGGATTTCTACGGCGGTGAGACCAACCAGCCGGAGTTCAGCGATCCGAACACAGGCGAACGCACTGTGATAGTGGGCATCAAGGGTACGGAATATTATTACCAGGCTGCTGGCACAGAGCGGATGCTGTATCTGACCGAAGGCGAGCTCGATCTATACACTGACGCGGATGACAAGCTGATCGCGCTGGCAGCCGGAGAAAAAGTGCCGGTGGATGAGGACGGCGCCATCGGCGCAGCCAGCACATATACCGAAGCGGAGATCGCATCCCTGGAGAATGAGGTGGATCTGGAGCAGCCGGCCGAGGACTCAGCCGAAAAGGGCAGGATGTCAAATACCACGATAGCCATCATCGCGGCCGCAGGTTCGGGCCTGGTGGTTCTGGCCATCGTGATTATCCTGATCTTGAGGAAGCGGAAGAGCAACCAATAACAGCAGGAAAGGCGGTTCTCATGTCATCGGGCTTGATAGTAGTGTTCGTGATTGCGGTTCTGGCGGCAGTCGTGGGAGCAGTCGCCGGGTATTACCTGGTCAGGCATTCGCGCGGCAGCATGAAACTGACCCTGCCAGGCGGCGCCTATGATCCCGGCGGCGTCATCGAGGGCTCCTTCACCATGACCACAAAAAAGCCACTGGAAGGCAAACGGCTCCTCGTCGCCGTGATCGGCCGTGAAGTCACCGAGGAGCGGGAAGGCAACACGACCAGAACGAGATCCAGGGAGATCTACCGTGACGAGCAGGTCATCGAATCGGCCATGAACTATCAGGCGGGGGAGTCCAAAGACTATTCTTTCCAGCTCAAGGCGCCCGACATCAACAACACCGATTCCTTAGGCGGCATGCTTGGCGAAGCTGTCGAATTGGGGCTGGAGCTCCTTAGCGGCCGGGATGAGCGGCTGGAGTGGCGGGTGGAGGCCCGTCTTGACGCTGAGGGCATCGACCTGGCCGACAGCAGCAGGATCTATATCAATTCGGGGATGTGATCCGAAGCGGGCGGGCTGGATTCATCATCAACTGCTATAGTGAGGACGATACGGATCAAGACTTGCCCTACCCTGTTTTAGTACGGCACCTCGTATGTATTTTCGTAAGACACATACCAGCCATACTGATCCTTGTCCATATAGAGTTCCGAATACCTGATCGTATCCGGCAGGTAGTATGTGACCAGGACAATGCCTGAGTTGGTCGTCGGGTCATACGATACGACCTCATAACTGTCGGCACCGCTCCAGGAGCCGGCTGAATCTCCAAGAACAACCGCCATCATCGCATCGGTCTCAGAAGTCGCAGGTGCTGGCGTGGGCGCCGGCGTGGGTGTCGGAGCGGGAGTCCGTGGTGCCTGAGTCTGCGGTTTCTGCCAGATCGCCGTATAAAAGGTATTCAGCGTAGTGTGCAGGATGAAGCATTCTTCCGGCAGTGCCCGAAGGAAAGGCAACTGTTTCTCGCTGGCGAGAACCTTCTTCTGCGCGTCCGCGCCGGCGGTATTCACCGGTTCAAAATCGGCAGCTGTGACCTTGGCAGGGTCAACGCTGGTCACGGCGAGCAGGGACTCGAGATAGTCCCCGTAGCTGCCGACCGCGTCGACCAGGTTCTTGTGCCGGAGCGTGTAGTCGTCGGGGATCTCCATACGGCCCATCTCGTTCCTGATCTGTTCGATCTTGTCGATAGAGACCGTCAGCAGCGCGTTGAAGGAGTTCAGCGATGCTTGGTCGACGACCTCGCTGTCCTTCTTGACCAGCTCCACGGTGATGTCCCTGAGCGTGTTCCAGGTCTCTTCGAGGCTATCCCGGTATTCCTGAATACTTGGGTCTGATTTTGTCGTGGTCCGGGAAGAGCTTGTGGATGTGGTAGCGGCGACAGGCTCCGAGCGGCCATGAAGGTATAAGAGGATGCCGCCCACCAGGGCAGCGATGATAACTGCAGCGCCCAGGGCGAGCAGGATGAGGTTTCTGCGGGATTCATACCATTTTCCGGCGCTCGGCCCTGTTTCCGGAACCGGTTCTGTTGGTCCACCACCACCCGATTCAGTATGCGGGGCAGCTTCGGCCGTGCCTTCTGGTGCTACCGGTACTGGCATTTTGGCAGTAACCTCAGCCTCATGCTCGCTCTCCGGCGAGTAACCGCAATCCGGGCATTCAAAGTCTTCCTCAGGATATGGCTTTTCACAATTCGGGCAGTATCGCATCCTCCTTTTTTCTCCATTTTATCGACCTCTCCTGCGTCGAGCCCCTCGAAAGCCGGTTTTACGCCTTATGCTCCGCCATTGAATCCGATAGAATCCGGGAATAAGTATTCGCATCGTCTTCTTATCAACTCAACGAGGTGTCACAAGATGTTAAGCATTGCTTTGCCCAAAGGGAGCCTGCAGGAGCAGACGCTCCTCCTTTTCACTGAAGCGGACCTGCCGGTCAAGCGGAGCGCCCGCGAGTACACAGTAACAATCGCCGACGAGCGTATCAGCGCCGTCAAGATCCTGCGGCCGCAGGAGATACCGAAGTACGTGGAGGACGGTTATTTCGACCTGGGAATTTCCGGCCTTGACTGCATCACCGAGTCCGGCGCCGATGTGGTCGAGGTGGCGGACATGCCCTACGCCAAGACCGGGACCGGCCTGATGAAGATGGTCATCGCCGTGCCTGAGGATTCGAGCATCGAGAAGGCGGCTGACATCAAGCCGGGCGCCCGGGTCACCACCGAGTTCCCCAATATCACTAAAAAATATTTCGAGGACCTTGGCATCCCGGTCGACGTCTTCTACTCGTTCGGCGCCACCGAGGCCAAGGTGCCGGAGATCATGGACGTAGTAGTCGATCTCACTGAGACCGGATCCACCCTGAGGCGCAACAACCTGAAGATCGTCGACGTCATCATGGAATCGACGACCAGGCTGATCGCCAACAGGGCCGCCTGGGAGGACCCGGCAAAGCACAAGGCTATCGACGAGATCCGCACCCTGCTGCTTGGCGTCCTCGATGCCCGTGGGCGGGTACTACTCTCGATGAATGTAGCCAAGGACAACCTCGATGCGGTCGTCGGTGTGCTGCCGGCGATGAAGCGCCCGACTGTGGCGCCGCTCTATAACAGCGATTCTTTTTCGGTCACGACAGTAGTCGACAAGGATACCGTCAATGTCATCATCCCCCGGCTCAAGGAGATGGGCGCCGAGGATATCCTGGAGCAGGGGATCTCGAAGATCGTGCGGTAGGAGCAGCATCTCATATGCCGTGGACGAATGCGGCGGGCGAATACGAAAGGATAATCCGGTGAGCAAGATTCTGTCACGGATGTTCAGACCAGGATCAGCGGGACTCATTTCCATTCTCGCTGTCATCATGCTTCTTGTGGCCGGTTGCGGCGGCACGGCAGAGGTAAAAACCGCAACGAGTCCGAGCACGACAGCCCAGGGTGATTACAATCCGCAGATCGATCCCGCCAGCTTTGTCAGTACGGTAGACAATCAGTATTTTCCACTTACTCCCGGAAAGACCTATTCATATGAAGGCGAGAAAGACGGCGAGACTGAGATCAACGAGGTCAGGGTCCTGACAGATACCAGGCAGGTCATGGGAGTCACCTGCGTAGTCGTCAACGACAGGGTCTCGGTGAACGGCGAGGTCGTCGAGGAGACCCAGGACTGGTTCGCTCAGGACAGGAACGGCGATGTCTGGTATTTCGGCGAGGATTCCAAAGATTTCGAGGACGGCAAGCTGAAAAGCACGAAGGGTTCGTGGGAGGCGGGCAAGGACGGCGCTCAGCCCGGCATCATCATGAAGGCCACACCAAAAGCCGGCGACTCCTGGCGTCAGGAATATTACAAAGGTGTGGCCGAGGACATGGGCGAGGTCTTGGCGGTCGGCGAGGCCGTGAAAGTCAAGGCAGGCTCTTATCAGGGATGCGTCAGGACCAAAGACTGGTCGCCGCTTGAACCAAAAGTAGCCGAGAACAAACTGTACTGCCCCGGCGTCGGCGTGGTGAAGACGGAGATGGTCGAAGGCGGCTCGGACAGCACAGAGCTGGTCAGCTTCCTGTGACCAGACGGAAGATTTTCCGGCTTGCTGACCTCTTTCTCCTGCCCGTCCTGCTAACAGGTCTGCTTTCGACCGGGTGCCTGGATTCGACTGATGGCGGAGACGCGCCATCATCCGTGGCAACGGCCGACTCCGCTTCAGGTTCGACTGAGGCATCCAACTCCACCACTTCTTCAGCCAGAGCCGGCAGATACGTCACCGGCAAATACATCATGGCATTCCACGCCTGCGCCAGCGGCGAATGCGCCAGTGGCCCCGGGTCCCACAAGGTCTACCTTGCTCAGAGCGACGACGGTGGAAGCTGGAGCCTGGTGCCGGGGTGGACTCCTTTCCAGGGTTCAGTTCCCGACGTGATCCGGCGCGGCGGCACGCTTTATATATACACACCCGGCAAACTGGCACGCTACAACCTCGAGACAGGCGCGGTTGACGGACCGCTGGATGTGAAGATCCAGGGGCTGGACCAGGGCATCGTCGATCCCTCGCTGATCCTGGACGACCAGGGACGACTGGTGCTTTTCTTCCTCTATGGCCGCATTGGCGGCGACCCCGCAGGCTGCCCGGCAGGCCAGGACTCGTGCGAGCAGCGGTTTGGATCGGCCACGGAGGTTGAGGGCAGCGATGGGACGCTCTTCGCTCTGGACAATGGTGACCGCGTCACTGTCACCGTTTCCAGATCCAGCGACAGCACATACAAAAGCGCCTCCGACCCGGACATATTCTTCGACGGCAGGCAGTATGTGCTCTATCTTTCCCACGGTCAAAGCACGTCGGTCTGGATCGCGGCTGGGCTTCGCGACCGGTACACGAGTGTCTCAATACTGCCGCAGGCGCTTCTCACGGACAGGTCCTGCGGCATAGCTTCCGGTCACTTCGATATAGCCTCCAGCCACTACTGGCTGTTTTGCCATCGGTCTTCACCGGGAGCGGGTACCATGATCTACAGCGCCCGGCATTCCGATTTCTCCCGGCAACTGGGGCAGGACGATCTGAAGGCGGCAATATCCGGAGAAAGCATCGGGCTTGGCCCTGGATTCAACGTGGAAAGCCCGGGATTCGCGGTGAATCAGCCATGAGCGGCGGAGCCCGGTGATGAAACAGGCTCCTCCCTGGAAGATCGCTATGCCTTGAGCGCCCGGAAGATGAAACTGACCAGGGTTACCAGTTCCGAGCAGATCGAGGCTGTGGCCGCCCTTGCGCAGGAGATCTGGAACCAGCATTTCGTGCCGATCATCGGCCAGGAACAGGTCGATTACATGCTGGAGAAGTTCCAGAGCGCGCCGGCGATCGCCGGCCAGATCTCCGGCGGAAACATGTATTACCTGATCGAAGTCGAAGGCCAGGCAGCAGGTTATTTTGCCCTGGCGCCGGTTCCGGAGCAAAAAGACGAATTGCAGCTCAGCAAGATCTATGTGAGGGATGACTATCGGGGCTGCGGCCTGGGCAGTGACTCGCTGGAATTCGTTGAGGCTCTGTGCGGGCAGATGGGTATCCGCGAGTTGTGGCTGACGGTCAATCGCAATAATTCCGCGACCATAGAGTTCTACCGGCGCCGTGGATTCACAATCGAAAGCGAAGTGGTCCAGGAGATCGGCGGCGGATTCGTGATGGACGATTTCAGGATGACCAGGACGATTCCAAAAAGTCGACAACGCCCGAGGTGTGAGAGCTGAAAAATCAATCTGATATCACCAGGCTCCGCCTGATCAATCAGCAGATCGCACTAGCGAAGAATAATAAGGTGGAGAATGTAGTCGCCGCGCTCGGGGCGATCCAGGCCCAGGACTATGCGGGTGCGCTCTGGGCTGTCGGCCTGCGAACGGGAAGCGGTACCGAGGCGGCAGTCGAACAGGCGCTGTCTGACCGCAAGATCATCCGCACCTGGCCGATGCGGGGCACCCTTCATTTCGTGGCAGCGGCGGACGTTCGCTGGATGCTCGCCCTTCAACGGGAGCGCATCATCGCCAAAGCCGCTGCCCGACACCGGCAGCTGGAGCTCGATGAGACGACATTCGCTCGCGCCGCCGAGCTGCTTATGGCTGCGCTGCATGGGGAAAAAAAGATGACCCGCAGTGAGCTATATGAGGTCCTGGTGCGGGCCGGGATCTCTACCGCGGGCCAGCGTGGCTATCACATCCTGTGGCGGCTGGGGCTCGAAGCGCTCATCTGTTTCGGAACGCCTCAGAGCAAACAGCAGACGTTCGTCCTGCTTGACGAATGGGTGCCAGATACCAGGATATTGGAGCGTGAGGAAGCCCTGGAGGAGCTCGCCCATCGATATTTCACCAGCCGCGGTCCGGCCACGGTACAGGATTTCATCTGGTGGTCTGGGCTGAGAGCTGCGGATGCCCGGGCCGGACTGGAAATGAGCGCCTCCCATCTGGAAAAAATCGATGTGGATGGGAACAATTACTGGATGCCTCGGGAGTCGCCGCCCCGAGGGAGCGGGCGCAAGGCTTCGCAACTGTATCTCCTGCCCGGTTTTGACGAGTATCTGCTCGGATATAAGGATCGTACCGCAGCGCTGGTTCCGAGAAATTCAGCTCTAGTGGTTCCGGCAAGGAATGGAGTAATGAAACCCGTGATAGTGCTCGATGGAGTCGTGGCGGGCACCTGGAAGCGCGCTGTCAGGACGAATGATGTGCTGGTCACCGCGAGCCCATTCAACTCCTTCAGCAGGGCTGAAGCCAGGGCGTTCGAAGCAGCTGCGGCGAGATATGGCGAGTTCCTGGGAATGCACGCCGAGGTATCGCGGTGGCGGCACTGATGCCGCGGTCCGAGGAGATAATCAGAGAGCTGAAGGTGCTTGGCGATCCCGAGAGAGCGGAGCATTCGCGGCGATACTTCAAGACCGGCGTTGGTGAGTATGGCGAGGGTGATATATTCCTCGGTATCCGGGTTCCCGAAGTCAGGAAATGCGCCCGGAGGTTCTGGGATACCGGCCTCGAGGATGCACTGGAATTGTTGAAGTCCCCTTACCATGAAGCAAGGCTGCTGTCGCTGTTCATGCTTGTCGCCAGGTATTCGAAAGCCGGCGACGCCGAAAAGGAGGCGATCTACCAGGCCTACCTGGACAACACGCGATATGTGAACAACTGGGACCTGGTGGACAGCTCGGCGTCCTACATCGTCGGTGACTTCCTTCTGAAGCGGGACAGGAAGATCCTGTACAGGCTGGCCCTATCGAAGAGCCTGTGGGAGCGGCGGATAAGCATCATATCGACCTCCTGCTTCATCAGGGATGACGATTTCAGCGACACACTGGCCATCTCGGAACTGCTTTTGCACGATCGTGAGGATCTCATCCACAAGGCCGCCGGCTGGATGCTGCGCGAGGTGGGAAACCGTGACATGGCGGTCGAAGAGGCGTTCCTGGCCAGACACTACCGGGAGATGCCGCGTACCATGTTGCGCTACGCCATTGAGAAATTTCCCGAGGAAAAGAGGCAGGCGTACCTGAAGGGAAGCATATGAGCCTGAATACTGGCGTCAGATACGCGGCCCGCAGCAAGGTGGAGAGCGTGATGCTGGCGGTCATCACGCTGTTACTGGTCATGACGGCAGGCTGTGATCAAGACCAGGCTGATCAAGACAAGACCGGTACGCTGGATGGAATTACGGGAACCGCCGCCGACACTGGAGGGACGACAGCGGAAGGCGGCTGGTATCGGCCGCCACTGAATGTCACCTGGCAGTGGCAACTAAGGGGGAAGGTCAACACCGGCTACCGCGTGGAGATCTACGACATCGATCTTTTTGATTCACCGGAATCGTTGATAGACGAACTTCACTCTTCCGGCAGGAAGGTGATCTGTTATTTCTCCGCCGGCTCGTATGAGGACTGGCGGCCTGACGCGGCAGAATTCTCACCGGGCGATCTCGGCAATACTCTCGAAGGGTGGGAGGATGAAAAATGGCTGGATATCCGTTCCCCGGGTGTCCGGCGCATCATGAAGCAGCGCCTGGATCTGGCGAAGCAGAAAGGGTGCGATGGCGTCGAGCCGGATAACGTGGACGGTTATAGCAACGACTCCGGCTTCGGCCTGAGCGCGGCAGACCAGCTTGCCTACAACCGTTTTATCGCAGAGGAAGCTCACAAGCGAGATCTTTCGGTCGGCCTAAAAAACGACCTCGATCAGGTAGAGCAGCTTGCCGGATTTTTCGACTTCAGCGTCAACGAGCAGTGCCATGAATATGACGAATGCGATCAGCTGGTATCCTTTATCAAGACGGGGAAGCCGGTATTGAATGCGGAGTATGAAGAGGATCTGATCAAGGATAGCGCCAGGCGCCGATTATTATGTGACGAGGCGACCGGGGAAGGATTCAGTACGTTGATCCTGCCGCTGGAGCTGGACGATTCTTACCGGTTCAGCTGTCAGTCCTTACAGGAAATGGGGAATTGAAATGAGCGGCGACCATCATCACCACCGGCGCCCGGCGCCCGGCGCCTTTTTCACCAACTGGCGCGAGTCCGATCTTCCATTTGCGGCCAAGTTGCGCCTGACCTTTCGCAACCAGTGGATCAAGATCAGGCATGGACAGAGCTGCTGCGGCCACCATGGCGAACCCGGATGCTGACAGGTGGCCGATGAGTCCGGTCGGGACTCATGAGCGAAATGCAGGCTGAACATGTGATGGAGATGGCGTGAGAACGTTCGTCCTTGCGGACATCCACGGCGGCCACAGGGCTTTGCTGCAATGTTTTGAGCGTGCCGCTTTCGACTACGAGGCCGATCAGCTTATCTTTCTCGGCGACGCCACGGATGTTTGGTCGCAATCGCCTGAGTGCGTTGCCGAGTTGATGGAGGTGCGGCAGCTCATCCATCTGATCGGCAACCACGATTTCTGGACCATGTCCTGGATGGCCTTTGGCGACAGGCCCGATTTATGGCTGAGCCAGGGCGGCCAGGCGACCATAGACGCCTATGAGCGCCAGGAATGGATCGAAAGCTGGCCGGTGCATCTGGATTATTTCCGGAGGGCGGGGCATTACCATCTGGATGGGAAGAAGCGGCTTTTCGTGCACGCCGGCATCGAGCCGGGCCTCGCGCTGAAGGAGCAGGAGGATGCGACTTTCTACTGGGACCGGGAGCTTTTCGATTTGACCACGGGAGTTCCGGGATACAGTGAGATATATATCGGCCACACGCCGACCATCAGCGTCGGCGTGACCACGCCCCTCAACTACGGCGACGGTGACAACATCTGGCGCGTCGATACCGGCGCCGGCTGGAATGGCAGGCTGTCGATCATGGATGTGGACACCAAGGAGTACTGGCAGTCGGATCCGCTTCCGGAGCTGTATCCGGATGAGCCGGGCAGGATGTGAACACACTCGGGAAGGATGCGAAGGCAGCTGGGTAGTGTGCTTCAGGCAGGAGGTATGTGTCCCCTTAACTGGCAATTAAGTAATGTGTCCCGCAGGTTTTCCCGCAGGTTTTGGGGTGTTTCTTGCACCTCGTCCTGTTTCATTAGATAATCATTGAGTGGGTTTTCCATGGCCTTAAGGTTCGCTTTAAGGTCAATTTTCATGCAAAGGCTCCGTTTTAAAGCAATTTCGGCCCTGTCCGGAGGCTGCACCCGCTGGATATCCAGGAACTCAATTTAACTGCCAACCTGCTGCGCCAGGACGTCGTCAGCATGGTCGCCGAGGCCGGTTCCGGCCATCCCGGCGGCTCGCTTTCATCTACCGACATCGTCACGGCGCTCTTCTTCAATTCACTGAACCATCGTCCGGACGAGCCTAAATGGCCGGACCGGGACCGCTTTATCCTCAGCAAGGGCCACTGCGCCCCTATCCTTTATGCGGCTCTGGCACGCAGCGGTTATTTTCCGGTGGAAGATCTGCTGAACCTGCGCAAGATCGACTGCCATCTGCAGGGCCATCCCGACATGCATAAGACTGTGGGCGTTGAGATCTCCTCGGGCTCGCTGGGTCAGGGGCTCTCGGTCTCGGTGGGGATCGCGCTGGCCATGAGCCTCGATAACCTGCCGGGCCACGTCTTCACTCTCATGGGTGACGGCGAGTCCCAGGAGGGCGAGATCTGGGAAGCGGCCATGGCCGCAGCTCATTACAAAGTCAGCAATCTCACAGGCATCGTGGACGCGAACGGCCTACAGATCGACGGATTCACCAAGGATGTCATGAATGTGGAACCGCTGGAAGCCAAGTATCAGGCCTTCGGCTGGACAACCCGCCAGATCGACGGCCACGACATGCAACAGATAATCGAGGCGCTCGACTGGAGCAGGTCCGTCGAAGGTCCGGCTGCGATCATAGCCAAGACCGTAAAGGGCAAGGGCGTGTCTTTCATGGAGAACCAGGCTGGCTGGCACGGAAAGGCCCCGGCTTCCGAGCAGAGGGAGCAGGCTCTGGCCGAACTCCGCGAGCAGGCTGAGACGCTGAGATCCAGCGCCGGGAAGGCATAAGCATTGAATAGCGAACTCAAACCAAGGGCAACCCGCGAAGCATATGGCGAGGCCCTGCTCGAGCTGGGAAAACGCCATGGCGATGTCGTAGCACTCGACGCCGACCTTTCAGGCTCGACCATGAGCAAGCTGTTCGCCGCTGAGTTCCCGGAAAGATTCTTCAACGTCGGCGTCGCCGAAGCCAACATGATGAACATGGCGGCGGGATTCGTCATCGGCGGCAAGATCGCCTATGCCTCGACTTTTGCTGTTTTTGCGACCGGCAGGGCTTTTGACCAGGTGCGGCAGAGCATCGCCCAGCCGAATCTGCCGGTGCGAGTGGTCGCCAGCCACGGCGGCCTGACCGTGGGCGAGGATGGCTGTACTCACCAGTCGGTGGAGGACATCGGCCTCATGCGGCTGCTGCCCAACATGAGAGTCATCGTGCCTGCTGACTTCAATCAGACTTACGCCGCGGTGATGGAGAGCTACGACAAGCCGGGTCCCATGTATATCCGCACCGGCCGGCCGCTGACGCCTTTCCTTTATGACGAACCGCCTGCGTCGCTCGGCAAGGGCGCTGACGTGCTTCGCGAGGGAACAGACATTTCGATCTTTGCTTGTGGCATAATGGTAGTCAAGGCGCTCGAGGCGGCGGAAGAGCTGAAAAAAAGGGATATCAGCGCCGAAGTGGTAAACGTTAGTGTCCTCAAACCAATCGACGTTGACACCGTCGCAGCCAGCCTGGCCAAGACCGGCAGGGCTGTGACAGCCGAGGAGCACAGTATAATCGGCGGCCTGGGAGACGCTGTGGCGGAAGTTGCCGCGGAGTATTGCCCGGTGAGGATGGGCCGCCTCGGAATCAAGGATGTGTTTGGAAAATCCGGCAAGCCGGACCAGCTTTTAGAGGAATTCCACCTGACTGCCGAGCATATGGTGGGGCTTGCCGAGCACGTGCTGGCAAGCGGAAAGTAACACCGAAACAGGGGCCAGCGCCGGTTATATCGTCCGGCGGGCTTCGTTCACACAAAACCTTCCAGTTTTTCTCCTCGGGGCAAATAAATGTTAAGGTGCGGCCGAGGGTCGCGGACTGGATATAAGGAGACATGGCGGCTGCGGTCGACCGCCGCATGGGCAAGCTATATAAGCAGCAGACAAGAGGTAAGTATTGATTAAATTTGAAAATGTCAGCAAGTTGTACGATCCGAATATCATCGGGCTCGAGGATGTCAACATCCACATCGAGCGCGGCGAGTTCTGCTTCCTTGTGGGGCACAGCGGTTCGGGTAAATCCACCTTCATCCGCCTGCTTCTCAAGGAGTTCGAGCCGACTGAGGGGACGATAACCGTAGCCGGCCGCAACCTGCAGCGCATGCGCCGCTCGGCGATGCCTTATCACCGCCGCAACCTCGGCTGCGTCTTCCAGGACTTCAAGCTCCTGCCCAACAAGACAGTGGCGGATAATGTGGCCTACGCCCTCAGGGTGACCGGCCAGCCGGTGAGGAACATCCGGCGCAAGGTCCCCGAGATCCTGAACCTGGTCGGGCTGGGCGACAAGATGAACAATCTTCCGGACGAGCTTTCCGCCGGCGAGCAGCAGCGTGTCAGCGTGGCGCGCGCATTCGTTAACCATCCCTCCCTTCTGGTGGCCGATGAGCCCACCGGAAACCTGGATCCCGACACATCGGTCGGCATCATGCAGCTGCTGTACCGCATCAATCGCACCGGCACCACGGTGCTGATGGCCACCCACGACCGCGAGATGGTGGACAAGATGCGCAAGCGGGTCATAGCGCTGGAAGACGGCAGGGTAATCCGAGACGAAGACAAGGGGCTGTACCGCTAACATGCAATTCAAATTCTTCTTCAACGAGGCCATCAACTCCCTGGTACGCAACTGGGTGATGAGCATGGCCGCCATAGTCACAGTCCTGGTCTCCATGTTCGTGCTGGGGCTTGGCCTGATCATGTTCTTCAACTTCGAGCACGCTATCAGCGACCTGCGCAACAAGCTTGAGGTCGAGGTATTCATTAAGAACACCGCCTCTCCTGACCAGATAAACGAGCTGGGCGACGAGATCCGCGCCATGCCCGAGGTCAAGGACGTCACTTTTGTCAGCAAGGAAGAAGCGCTGGAGCGCCTGCGCGAAAGCCTCAAAGGCCACGAGGACGTGCTGGATGCCCTCTCGGGCAATCCGCTGCCTCCGTCATACGAGATAACCCTCAAGGATCCACAGAAGATCGAGGATGTCGCCAGCCGGTTCTTTGAGAATCCGGTCGTCGACAATTCGCCGGGCACCCATGATGGCGTCAAATACGGCGGCGAGACTTCGGACCGGGTGCTTACTGTAACGACCTACTTCCTCATCGGCGGCACCGGCTTTGTGGTGCTGCTGACCGTGGCTTCGGTGCTGCTCATCTCCAACACCACCCGGCTTTCCATCTTTGCCCGTCGCCGCGAGGTCGAGATCATGCGCCTCGTTGGAGCGACCAACTGGTTCATCCGCTGGCCGTTCGTCATGGAGGGTGTCTTCACCGGTATGGCCGGCGCCGCAGGCGCTGCGGTTCTGGTGATGCTCACAAACCGCTTCATAATCGAGAGCGTCGTCAACAAGATGCCATTCCTGCCTTTCAACTCTGAGTCGGTGCCCATGTTCTCGTTGATCCTCCTGGTGATCCTGGGCGGGACGCTGCTTGGTTCCGTGGGTAGCGGCCTGGCGCTAAGGCGCTTCCTGAAGATCTAGTCCGTGGGACATCCGGACGAGAACGAGACCGCGCGCCGTGCCCTCTGTCTGGGGGCACTGGTCATGAGAGGCAAGTTCGAGTCCATCGCGGCTTCGGGCTCACCGCACATGGTCACGGTTCATGAAGAACTCGCGACCCAGCTCAATATCTGGCTCGCAGACGAAGGCTTGATCTCAGCGCAGTCGACCCTGGAGAAACCACTGGTCAGCAAAGCACTGGGATCGTGGAGCCGCCAGGAGAACATCGATGTAGCCTGGCGCGCCAACTCGCTCGGCGTTATCCTCTGGGCGCTCTCGCAGTTCCAGGAGTTGCCGCCCTGGGATACCCAGTTCACTCCCCAGGAGACGATCAAGCCGCTCAATCTGTTCGCGCCGACGAAGGCGTTCCTGGAAAAGGCCAGCCTGCGGCCGGAGGCGGAAGTCGAGAAAGCCCGGGACCTCGCCGCCCTCTGGCACTGGCGCGCCCGCACGCGGCGCCTCCAGGATGAAGGGATCGAGCCCGAAGAAGGAAGCAGCCTGGCAGAGACAGTACGTGCCTCGGCGGCGGCGGCTTTTGAAAAAGGCGACATCCCCGAGCCGATCGACGATGACTTCCCGGTTTTCGGTAAAGCCTACGCCAGTCTCTCCCAGGAAGAACTCTCAGTCGCTACCTCGATAGCCATCGAGCGTCATTACGCCCTGAACTGGCTTTGCGGCTATTCCGCGGACTGGGACAGCGTGCCGACAGATACCTGATCCAGCGGCACAGGGCGACCGGCCTGTTTAGCTCAATCACTTCAACAATCCGAAGCAGCCTGCCGTTAAAGCCGGTTATCTGATCACCGGATAGTCGGCGCTGTTGATCGTCGTCAAGGTATCCTGGCTGTCTGGCGTCTCTGTCCAGGCGGTCATCCCAGACCTTAGAGTCACTGCGTTGTAACCCATCATCCTGAGCACCGCGGTCACCTGACCGGCTGTCTGCCCCGTCTCGCCGACCACTACGATGAGCTTGTCTTTCGGCAGGTACGACAGATTCTGGGGATCACCCAGGACCCGCCAGTCGATCAGCATATGGGTTCCCATATCGATGTGGCCGTCGCGCTGCCAGGTTTCCAGAGGGCGCACATCCAGCAGGAAGATGGAATCCATCTGTGCCGGGTCGCTCAGCCGTTTGTAGAGGTCATCGGCGAAGATGTGGTTGAACGGGTATTCTTTTTCCATCACATCTTCATGGAGGAATTTCTGAGCCGCATCCGTCAGGACCGCGATCTCATCATCCGGGGGCGCGGAAAGTCTCTGCGCTGGTTCCTGGGTGACCGGCTGGGTGTACGGAGCCTCGGAGGCGACCGGATAGCTTTTAGAGATGCCTCCCTCGACGTCGCTGATCATCAGCTTGCCGGCGGGCGTCCGGGTCCAGGCGGCCATGCCGTGCTTGAGCGCGACAGCGTCATATCCCAGCCAGCGGAGTGCCGAGGCAACCTGCACGGCTGTGTGGCCGGTCGGGCTGACGCAGACTATCATCCTGTCTTTTGGCAGCTTTTCCAGGTTCTCGGGATCAGCCACCTCCTGCATCCTGATCCAGTTGGCTCCTTCGATATGGCCCTGTTCTTCCCACTCGTTGCGCGGGCGGGTATCGAGGATGAATGGTTTTTCAGCTCTGGACGGATCCGTGAGCCATGCTTCAAGCTCTTCCGCCGTGATCAGGTTACCGGGTGTACCGCCGCCACTGCCATGAATCGAGGAGAATACTGTGTTCCCGCGTTTGATAAGGATCTGGTCCTTGGTCAATGCAGAAGTCTTCGCCTGGATGGCTGTCGATGTATCTGTGCCGGTAGCCGGTGTCGTATCGCTGGAGCCGCCGCACGAAAGCGTTACCACAGCCATCGCGATCACGATGATTTTGAAGATTACTTTCGAGAGACGTTCATATCTTTCCACGCACCCCATTCGCATCTCCTGTTCCTGTCACAATTTTGTCTGGAAGAATCCGTCTGATGACTGGCTGGGTTATAATATACCCGGCTTTGCGAAACGTATCCGGTTCAGGAAGGCATTTCCGTAAAAGAGGCACCTGCAAAAAAAAATACCTCAGCATTACGAGTCGTTATACCCTGGCTGTCAGTCATTACCTGGGCCGCTTTGATTTTCTATCTTTCCGACCAGCCTAATCTGATAAGTGATCTTGGCGCATGGGATCTTGTCTTGCGCAAGGGGGCACATATGGCAGAGTACGCGATTCTGTATCTGTTGCTCTGCAACGCCATCAAGCAATTGGGCGTGGCTTTTACCCCGGCGCTGGCGCTGGCTGCCATAGCGTCACTTTTGTATGCATTATCTGACGAGTTCCACCAGCGGTTCGTGGCTGGTCGCACCGGCTCTCTTCGAGATGTTGGAATCGACTCGGCAGGGATCATCATCATGGGATTGATAATCGTCATATCGCAGTCGAAACGAATGTCTCGTGAAGGGACTCCGGTTTCTTGAAGGCTTGCAACCGAGCCAAATACGGGGGTTTTTCCCTATCTGAATTGTTTGCCTTCTTGCTCGCGTGGAAGTATAGTTAATTAGCTCGCGGAAGAACGCGGGGCAGTAATCTGGTTTTAAGTGCTTGGCGGTTTGCTTTTGGCAATGTTCGAGTGCTTTTGCCACGGGAATGGTGAGAGGAGGAAACACCTTGCCAGAAGGAACAGTCAAATGGTTCTCCGATCAGAAAGGCTACGGCTTTATCGAGCAGGAGAACGGCAGCGACCTGTTCGTTCACTTCTCCGAAATTCAGACTGATGGTTTCAAGACCCTCACTGAAGGACAGAAAGTGACTTTCGAGCCGGCGGAGGGTCCCAAGGGCCCCCAGGCAACGAACGTGCGTCCTGTCGCTTAGAGCCCGCAGGGTAACACCAAAGGGTAAATGAAAAGGCCCTCCGCAAGGAGGGCCTTTAATATTGCGCTGAATCTGGTCCGGCTGGTCACGCGCCTGACGTGATGGACACCTCAGCCTCGCCCGACGGGCGGAATCGGCTTACCAGGTGAAGACCTTGTCGTTCGAGAAGATGAGGTCTACCAGCTTCGCATAGTCCTTGTCTTCATAAACGTTGACGACGGTCACTTCGTGGCCGCCTGCTTCAGTCTGGTCCTTGATGATCGTGTCCACGTTCCCCGAGGGGGTCCGCTCCTTGATGATATGAAGTATCTTCATTTAGCTGCCTCCTCTTCCTAGTAAGGGAGTACGTGGTCGTACTCGACCAGTTTTGCGGGGATATCCTGCATGATGATCTTCTGGAAACCCTCGTCGACGTCGTTGATCGAATAGAGGATGCAGTCCATCATCTCCAGGCTTTCGATGCTCAGGTTGTTCTCGTCATTGCGTTCTATGGGCGCGCCCAGGTTGAATACAGTGACTTCGTCGTCCGCAAGGATGAGTCCAAGCGACATGCGCAGGGCTTCGCCCTGGCGGTCCCGCACCAGCACCGCTACTTTTTTCTTGTCGTCGCCCATTAGAAGACCACCACCTTGTCAGAATCGTGCACCATGACTGCGTTCTGGTACTGGCTGCCCGCGGTGGCGCCTTCGACATCCTTGACGCCGCGCGGCTCAGCGCTGTGGTCGCAATAGGCGAGCGTCGCGTCGCCGCTGCACTCTTTGCTCAGATCAGATGCCAGCAGGGTGCCGTCATCCATCATGAATACGGTGACATCATGACCGGCCGCCTTTGCGGCCTTGATGATGCCGACCACATCGTCGCGGTACTTGTCCGAGTTCAGGAGAATCCCGAGTTTGCTCATGATCCAACCTCCATGCGCACGCACCTCCAAATAGGTAGTTACATAGGCCCCCACTGAATTCAGGGTTGCAGCGGGGATTATATTATTGCCACTGCCGTAACTCAAGAAACCTTTCCGGCCCGAGGGTCCCTGGAAGGGATCGGGATCGCCGGAGAAGGCCGGCCCCAAAAGCAACAAGACACGGGATCCGCAGGACTTGCCTGCAGCTCCCGTGCCTTGTGTGGCTTTGAAATGCTGGTGCTACTTCTGGATCTTGATGGCCGTCACGCCGGCCTTCGGAGAGTTCGTCTCCAGGATCGTGTAACCCTTGCCGTTGCAAGCCTGGTTAACCGACTCCACGGAGGAGGGGTTGTCGATGAGGACTTCAAGGATCATGCCGTCCTGCATCTTCTCCAGGGACTTGAGGGTATAGAGCTGCGGATGCGGGCAGACATAACCACGCACGTCCAGCTCATAGCTACCATCGTCTTTCTTGTTGAATTTCATGCCTAATTCACCTCCTAGTGTTGCTTCCAGCTTCTATAGTTTAGCTGATTACAGCTCGATGTCGAAGTCCATGTCGGCCATCTTGCGGTTGGCGATGTAGTTCACCAGCTTGGCTGAGATATAAGCGCCTACTCCCATGCCGATGAAGAAGAGCCATCCGCCTGGATCGCCGAACGCGGCTCGCGTATAAAACGCCCCGATGTTACAGCCAAGGGCGACTCGTGAGCCTATGCCCATGATCGTGCCTCCCATGACCGCATATAGAAACAGCTCCCGGGTGGGGAATTTCCACTTGAACTCCCGGTTCCACAAAGCCAGGAACGAGGCACCGAGGATCAGGCCGAAGGAGAGCAGCAGCGCCGGGCTAAGCCATGGCGAAGGTAGTCCGTTGACCTCTCCGAAATAGACGTTGCCGTCCATCGGAGCGCCGGCTGCATCGAGGACCCAACCGGCAGCCATGGCTTCCTGGGTGGTGATGTACCAGTAGCCGGGGTCGAACATCGTGCCCTGCTTGGAGACCTGGTCCGTCCGGGGTTCTTCGAATTTCCAGCTGGCGGGCGGTGTGCTGCCGTCTGCGGTCGCACCGGTCATTACCTGGCCGAAGTTGCCCGTGACCTGGTCATTCCCGGGGGGGTGGCCGAAGTCATAGTTGTCGCGCATCGAGCTCATTGTGAACAACTGGATGGCAGCTACCACACCCAGGCCGATTGCCGCGATAGTAGTGCGCTTGGAGGAGCTGATCATGTGCCAGAAGCCGGCGACTTCGTCCTTGAAGCCCATCTTGACCTCGCCGCCATCAGCTGCTGAAGAAGCAGCAGCGGCGCGGCGCTTGAGGAAGCCGCTGCGGATCACGATGATATACACCGCGATCAGAAGGACCACTGCCAGAATGATCACGTTGAGCAATGAGTTGGCGATCAGGTTCTCCATGAGGGTGTGGTGCTCACCCGGGGCCGGCGTGCCATAGACCTTGTCGGCCAGGACAAACGCGCTGTTGCCACTGATGTAATCCTTGACAAATGGATCCCAGAAAGGCAGCGCCACGAGGACAGCCTGAGCGAATGAGAGGGATAGCAGCACTGTCAGGGAGATCATGTTACCTTCACCAGTCTTGTACAACGAACCGGTCGCACAACCACCAGCGAAGACCATGCCCAGGCCGAACAGCAGGCCACCGGCCAGCTCGTTCCATCCCAGCGGGGCCGGGTGGAAGAAAGTCGGGAACTTGACGAAGAGCCACGCCGAGATGACGCTGAGGACGATCAGGCCCATCATGATGCCGACGAACATTCGCGGCACCTTGACCATGATCAGATCGCGCCAGGCAGACGCGAAGCAAAAACGGCCATACTGTTGCAAAACGCCGTAAATAAAACCGAACCACATGTAAACTACGATGTAAAGATAAACTGGCGCAGAGATCACGTAGAGAATCGAAAGAATCGTGAGAAAACCCACTACGCCTACAGCATAAATCTTGTTACGCCCTTTTTTGGCTTCTGCCATTTCACTCCTCCTCAAAACACTGGTTTCCACAGTCTTGCCGGTCAACGGATGAGATGCCGTGGCATCGTCCGGGAATACGAGGTTAAGCACATTCAGAGATCCGGCGGAAGTATCCGCCCGCCGCATATCAGATCGTCCTGGACATTGGTGGGAAGGTCAGGAATAGGCATTGTCATGCCGGCATGGAGGCCACGATGACCCCGGCCCCGATACCGCCCGCCTGCCGCCTGCGCCCCCACCTTTTCAAAACAGCACTATATCTCCAAGCGGCGACGCATTATTAAAAACATGAAATCCGGGGGCTGTCAAGACGGCGGCGGCAGTTATTGCGCTCGGTGCTGAAAGCCGCTAACCTTGAAACATGCCACGTTTTTTCAGGGTATTCTTCATCACGCTGGCGCTCTCGGTCGCTTTCCTGTCCGGCATCTACTTCGGCGGGCACTACTACCGGATGTCGCTGCTGCTTCACCTGTTTCCCGAGCCGGTGCGAAACGCATTTTTCCCCGGTGATAACACGCTGCAGCTGGAGCGGGAGATCCAGGGCATCCTCGAAGAGGGTTTTTACAGGCCTGTCGATCGCGCCACCCTCGAGAACGGCGCCATGGAGGGCATGGTGAACAGCCTCGAGGACCCTTATACAGCCTATTTCACTCCTGAGGACTTCCGGCTGTTCAATGACCACTCCAACGGCCAGTTCACGGGGATCGGGGTGCTTATGGAGGAGAAGGACGGCCAGCTCAAGGTGGTGCAGGTCTTTGATGACTCACCGGCCCAGGAAGCAGGCATCCAGGCTGGCGATATCATCGTCGCTGTGGATGGACATCCGGTGGAGAAGATGACAGAGGAGGAGACATCGGGCATGATCCGCGGACCAGAGGGCACGAGTGTGGTGCTGAAAGTGCTCAGGGGCGCCGGAGAGCTCGAGTTCCCCATGGTCCGCCGGGCCATCGAGCTGCCGATCGTCAGCGAGGAGATGGTCGAGCGCGACGGCAGGAAGATCGGCTACGTGCGCCTGGACCAGTTCTCCCTTGACGCCGGCGTCAAGCTCAAAGCCGCCGTGGACAGCCTCGTCGCCCAGGGAGCCCAGGGTATCGTGCTGGACCTGAGGAACAACGGGGGCGGACTGCTGGATGAGTCGGTCAACGTATCAAGCGTGTTCATCCAGAACGGCCCGATCGTCTCGGTCGTCGGCCGGGACGGAGACACCCAGACATATGACGCCCGTGGCGAGGCGAATGAGAGCATCCCCCTGGTGGTCCTGATCAACGGCTTCACCGCCAGCGCTTCTGAGATCGTCGCTGGCGCGGTCAAGGATGACGTCCGGGGCAAACTCATCGGCGAGAAGACCTTCGGCAAGGGCGTAGTCCAGAACATCGTGCCGCTCAGCAACGGCGGTGGGCTCAAATACACGTCGGCGAGCTATTACACCCCCCTCGGCATCGACATCAACAAGATCGGCATCCAGCCTGACATCCCCGCCACAGACGACCCCGCGACGCCCGAGGACGAAGTCCTGGAGCTGGGGCTCGCCGAGCTGGCCCGCTGACCTGGTCCGATCACCGGAAACCCGTCCGTCCGGACCCCTGGTTGCCGTGCTCTCGAAACACGGCAAGATCTTTCGGGCTGAACCGCTCTTCGGCGACCTCAAGAATGACATCTTTGTGGGGCGCAAGGCCCTGAACGGAGCCCGCCCGGGCGAACTGGTGGTGTTGCGGCCGGACGGCCGCGGCCGAGGCGAGGTAGTGAGGCGGCTGGGCAAGGCCGACTCGCTGGCGGCGCTGATGGAAGGGATACTCACTTTCTATAAGGTGCCGCGCGGATTCTCGCCGGCGGCGCTGGCCGAAGCCGACGAGCAGGCCGCTCTTTCCGGTGAAGCTGACAGTGGCCGAGGTGATCTCACCAGCCTGGTCTCATTCACCATCGATCCCGACGAGGCGAAAGATTTCGACGACGCAATCTCGCTGGTGGCAGGTCCCGGCGACGGCGAGGTCACCCTTTATGTGCACATCGCTGACGTGAGCTACTTCGTGCCGCCTGATTCCGCCATCGACCGCGAGGCTGAGCGCAAGGCCTGCAGCGTCTACATGCCCGTGGCGGTTGAGCCGATGCTGCCGCCGAGGCTGTCCAGCGATGCCTGCAGCCTGCGCGCCGGCTTCGACCGCAAGTGTGTCACTGTTGAGATGGTGTTCGACTGGGACGGGTGGGAAGCCGGCAATGGCACCGATAGCAGGCAGGGTCAGCCGGGGGAACAATCGCGTGGTGATGACGCCGGCAAAGAAGCCGGAGTGGAACCGATGCTTCCCACAAAGGTCCGCTTTTTCCGCAGCCTGATCCATAGCCGGCGGCGCCTGACCTATAACGAGGTGGATGACTTTTTCGAGGGCGCGGCTGGACTCAGCGAACCGGGTGAGCAGCTCGAGCCAGGCCGCGATGACATCGATGCCACCGGCCTCGAAGCGCTGCTGGAGCGCAGCCGGCGGCTGGCGGGCGACCTGCGCGATGCCCGGCACGCCCGCGGCGCCCTTGCCATCCAGACCTTCGAGCCCGAGTTCCGCCTGGCTGATGACGGCGGTGTGATCGGCGTGAGGCCGCGACCCGAGTCTGAATCTCACGCGCTTATCGAGGAGTTCATGATCGCCGCCAACGAGGCGGTCGCCCGTTTCCTGGAGCACCGGCGCAGTAACTGTATCTACCGGGTACATGAGCAGCCCGACGCGACCGCGGTAGACGCCCTTTTCGACCTGCTGGAAGACCTGGGCGTGCCGGCGCCGCATTTCTCGCTGGCCGGGGGGACGCCGGATAAAGCCGGCAAGGCTATCCGCGACCTGCTGCGCTCACTGCCGCAGGTGCTCAGTGAGACCCAGCGGAACCGTTCTGTCTTCGGCGAGATAGTGCTTCGCTCCCTGAAACAGGCCCGCTACCTGGAGGATAACCTGGGCCATTTCGGCCTGGCTTCGGAGGCCTATCTGCACTTCACCTCGCCGATCCGCCGCTATCCGGATCTGGTCGTGCACCGGGCGCTGCTGCGGGAGCTGCATCTGGAAGATTACAGCTGCAATCGGCTGGAGCTCGCTGAAGTCGCGTTGACCAGTTCCGAGAATGAGCGGCGCGCAGCGCTGGTCGAGCGTACTGCCGACGACATCGTCCTCGCCTTCCTGCTCGACCGGCTGCTCTTCGAGGAGGGCTGGGACAAGGTCTTCGAGGGAGAGATCGTCAGCATCATCCCGTCAGGGCTCTTCGTGCGCTTCGAGGAATGCTACGAAGGCTATGTGCCGGCGCGCCAGCTGCGGGGAGATTATTATGCGATCAGTGACACCGGTGGCGCGCTCATCGGACGGCGTTCGGGGCGTCCCTTCCGCCTTGGCGACCGCATGACCATCAGGGTCGTGCGGATCGACAAGCTCAGGGGGAAGGTGGAGCTGGAGCCAGCAAGGTAGGCTTCTGGTTACATCATTATTCTGGCCGGGTGCTTTCGGCAGAGCGCCTGTAATCCAGCGTGTGAGCCCCTGAGGGCGTCAACCGTTATAATCTTCATATGTCGACTGACTACAAACCAATCGCCAGCAACCGCAAGGCCTTCCACGACTATTTCATCGAGGATAAGTACGAGGCGGGCATCGAGCTGAAGGGCACCGAGGTCAAATCGCTCCGGTCCGGACTCGCCAACCTCAAGGAAAGCTACTGCGTGGTCCGCGACGAGCAGGTCTTTATCGTCGGCCTGCACATCAGCCCCTACGAGCAGGGAAACATCCATAATGTCGATCCCGACAGGGACCGCCGGCTGCTGCTGCACAAGCGCGAGATCAACTCGCTCATCGGCAAGACCCGGGAGAAGGGCCTGGCCCTGATCCCGACAAAACTTTATTTCAAGGGCCGCCGCGCCAAGCTCGAGTTCGGCATCGCCCGCGGCAAGAAGCTCTATGACAAGCGGCGCGATCTCGCTGACAAAGATGCGAAGCGCGAGATGGAGCGGAGTTTGCGCGAGCGGCAGAAACAGTGATGGCCGGTCGCCGGAACAAATATACGCAGAGGTCGCGGTGAGCAACAGATCGACCGGATTGCTGAAGGTCATACTGGGTGCGCCGTTACTAGCCTTCGGGCTGGTGATCTTATTGGGGACGGCGGCGAGGCTCGCGGGCCGCAGCCTGACGATGCCCGTGTTCACATTCCTGGTAGTGACTCTCATAGCCGGCGTGCTGCCGGCCGCCATCGGCTTCCTTTTGATCTACCAGGGGCTGCGGAAGAAATAGCAGGGAGTGCAAACCGAACCAGGGAGGAGCGCAATGGCATTATTCTGGACCATCATGTTCATCCTCACGCTGGGCCTGCTGGTCGCAGGGCTCATCAAGCCCTCGATCTTCGCCAGGCTGTTCGGCGCCGGGTTCACCAGGAAGTGGGCCGGACTGGTCTTCGGCGGCATATTCCTGGCCGTGCTGATACTGGGAGCTGTTTTTCCGGCGAAGAAGTGAGCGGCTCCATCTGTCCGCGCATGCGGGTATACTATTAGTGAACGCGAGATCCATAGTATCCATCACGATTTGAGTCGCCACAGGGCGACGCATCACCCACCTTACATGGGGGCGACCTGGTTTCGACGGGGTCAATCTGGATGGGAGCAGCAAGCCGAGCTTCCGGTGGGCTCGTTAAACTACCGGAAAACTAACTCAAACGCAGACGATAATCTCGCGTTAGCCGCTTAATTGCGGCTCGTCGTTCCCGCTAAGTCCACGAGCGGGGTAACGGCGTCAACAAGTGGACTCAACCGCCGCGGTTGTCTCTCGCCGCGGTTGGGAAACCTTAGAGAGGCTGGCGGACCGGATCCTGCCTTCGCGGAGCCGGAACGTGAGAAACCAAAAGCGTAGGCTAAGCTTGTAGATACTCCCTTTTGGATGGCTTCGGACGCGGGTTCGATTCCCGCCGCCTCCACCAAACGCTTGTTACCCGAACTTTGCTCGAACAGAGCGCCAAAAAGTTCGGTGTAATCTTTGTTGCTGATTTTCTTGTCTTTCACATAGATCTTTTCAAAAATGGCTTGGTTAAAGAGCCGTTTGTATTTGTCGCTGCATCCCTTGTAGGCGTCAGCGCAATAGGACGCCAGCTCAGCCGCCCGGGTCAGAATCCCGGTGTAATATTCCAGCTGGGTAGTAATCACTTTCAATCTGCCCTCGGACACAGCCATTTCAGAAGCTATCCGGTCCTGCTCGATTTTGAGAACGTCCATGGGAACGGCACCAGCGTAATAGGCTTTCACGATTTTCAGCTTCTCCGCGTTTAGCCGCTGCATTTTCTTAAGGATGAACTGCTCTTCCATTGCCTGATGTTCCTGGCGTGAAATCAATTCTTCTCGGAAATCCTTGACCAGTCTTTCGATGCTGTCTTTGGGAAGCTGAATCTCTTCGTAGAGTTCAACAATCTGTTTTTCAATATCTGAGGCCAGCACGTGCTTTGTATGAGTACAGCCTCTACCCCTCTTAGTTCCCAGACAATAGAAGTAGTTGTATTTGCCTTTGGCCTTGGCGATGGAGAGCCGGGAACCGCATTCACCACAAAAGAGGGTTCCCTTGAGAAAGTGGGGATGCTTTCTCTTTCGCTCCCCGGCAGTGTTTCTCATATCGGTCACTTCTTGAACCTTGTCAAAAAGCTCCTTGTCGATGAGCGGTTCATGGTTGCCCTTCGCCTGAACGCCGCTCCACGTGACGGTTCCTATAAAGAATGGATTGGCCAGGACGCGGTTCACTGTGGAGGAAGTAAGAGGCTTATTCTCGTCCTTTTGGCTTCTGATTCCTTTGTCATAAAGGAAATCCCGAATATCGTCCACCGAATAATTGCCGGTCGAATAAAGTTCAAAGGCTTCTTTGACAAAAGGACCGGCGACAGGATCGATGATCACCTTGGCAATGCCTCTGCCACCTTCGCGGATGTTCTTGTAGCCGACAGGAGCCTGATGAGGCCAACCGCCCTGCTTCACTTTCTGTTCCATGCCTTTTTTGATTTCGGTGGCCAGATTAGCGGAGTAAAACTCGGCCATTAGTGCGTGTATGCCCTCCACGAACCTTCCCGAGGCGCTGTCCTCGATATTTTCAACCACAGATACCAGCTGGACGTTGGCGCGCTTGAGAATGGCTTTGATCGCCACATGGTCTTCCATATTCCGCGCCAGCCGGTCGATCTTGTGAACAACAATGGCGCTGACATCTTTTCCCTTTTTGATACGGGAAAGCATCAGCTGAAGGCTTGGGCGGTGAGCGCTCCTGGCGGATTCGCCCCTGTCGGCGTACTCATCAATAAACTTCCAGCCCTTTTCCTGAATGAGCTTCATACAGGCTTCACGCTGGGCAGCGATAGAGTAGCCTTCGCTCTCATTGGTCTGGGCCTGTTCCTTGGTTGATACTCTTAAATAAATGACACAGTTCATTTCTTTTTCCTCTGCGCCTCTCTGGCTTTCATCACTGCTTCATAAGCTCGAATCAGTGACGCCTTCTCTTCGGCGTTCATGTTCGGCACTTCCTTAAACATCATCGTGAAGCCAGGATCGGTAAGACCCAGGCGTTCAAGTTCAGAGTCCTGTTTTAAGTCTTCCACTTCTTCCCAAGCTAGCCCCATGATGTCAGCCCAAGCCTTGAGCTTGTCATCAGAGGGAAGGAAGCGGCCTCGTTCGGCATCCGAGATGTAGCTATTTGATCCGACGCCGAGTCTTTCAGCCAGGTCTTCCTGGCTGATGCCTTTTTCCAGACGGATTTGCTTCATCTTTTTGCCGAAATGAATGTGTTTTTTCTTTTCCATCGCTTTTCTGACGATACAATAGCATCGATTGCGAGTCAATGGTTTTATGAAATCCAGCTATTTATCCACAATAAGCGTTATCTTGTACACTTGAAATATCGTAAGTATACCGATATTATTGATTCATCTTCGGCTTATGCCCTTTATTTTTGGCTTAGTATATCGAAGGATTAACGATATTTAATAGGTTCAGAGAGGCAAAAATGACTGACACCCGCTTCCAAGAGTTAGACAGTGAAAAGGTCAGATACCAGATGAAGAAACTGGTAGCTGCCTTTTTGGGTGCCGCCGAAGAATCGATCCTGGCCGAGAGGGCCGGCGCTGAAAAAGCCAAGCCCCAGCCTTCCCACAACAAATCCACCGCCCATCCGCAGGAAAGCGCCTCTTAAAATGCCTATTAATTACGTATTAAGACCCAAAACCTTGAAAAACATTAAAACCACCAGGGGGAAATTAACTGGATTTACAGGGCATTTAGCCCACTTCAATCCAGCGCCGTCTGTCTTCGTTTACAGATCAAACGAAGCCCGACTTCCCGCCCCTCGACTTGCAGTTTCCCTCGTTTCTTCGTCTCGTCGGCGAGGCGCGGGAAGTCTGGCTTATCAGCCAGACGGCGCTCCCTTCGGTCGCTTAATTTCTCCCTGGTTTAAAACGGAAAGACAAGAATGAAAACAGCAAGAATAAACAACCGAATAACACCGATGTCGTTGACAGCTCGGGACGTGATGATAATCCTAAGTGTTTACGAGAATCGCTTCTTGAGGCGGGACCAGCTTCAGCGGCTTCACTTTTCAAGTGCATCACAGGTTGCCTGTTGTGTCCGGCTCAAGAAGCTTTACGAGAATCATTTTCTCGACAGGGTTGATCGACCGGCAACCTCAGTCAAATCCCAGGCCGTTTACGCCCTCGACAAGCGAGGGGCCGACGTGGTGGCGGTAACTCTTGAAATCAACCGCCATAAGATCAGATGGAGCCGCGCCGCGAACCGCGTGGAATGGCTCTTCATGGACCACACACTAGCTGTGTCTGAGTTCAAGGTATGCCTCGACGTGACGCTTGCCACTCGGAGAGAAGAGATATATTTCTATCAGCGAGGAGACAGGTCTCATCTGCGCCGGATTTCCGTGACGGGAGCCAAGAAGAGATATTTTGTTGTTGCACCTGACGCCTTCTTTGGAATCCAGAGCGGCAGAGGCAAGCACATCTTCTTTTTGGAGGTGGATATGGGAACGGAGACGCTATCGAGGTTTACTGAAAAGGTTGTTGCTTACAAGAGATATTGGAAATCCGGAAAATACGGAGAGGAATACGGATTCAATCACTTTCGCGTCATCACTATCTGTGAAAGCGAAAGACGCCTGGACAATTTACGCCAGGCGACGGGGAAAGCAGGAGGGCAAAGAATGTTTCTGTTTACGACTTTCCAAGCAATTCAGGAATACAGCACGCTTGGAAGCATCTGGCTTTCCCCGGTTTCAGATTTACCAACTTCTTTGTTGGAATAGCCCGTTTAGGGCATGGCTTTCAGGGTCAGTCCCGGAAGGATGAAGCCCTTTTCCGCAAATCTGCCGCGCACCTTCCTCCTTGGCAGGTTTTGCCCTTGCTGGCTGCGGAAGGTCCGGCTCAGGCTGCGAGCAAGCGTCCCCGAGCCGGGCTGAAGGCTCAAAGGTATGAATTACCATTAATAAACTAGGAGTTTGACAAGAAGCTCATGTGTTGACAGATGTTCAGCTGAAGCTTTATAGTTTAATAACCGGTGGGGGAGGAAAAAATTATGCCCTGGCGAAGTACACAACTAAGGTTGGTGCTGCCAGGAGCTTTTTGGTTCTAATCTTTGGCAAACGCAACCCTGGGCGATGCATCGAACGTTTGTCCATGCAAAGTTTGGAGCAGCGAGACAAATGAATACAATCGTATTCGCATCGGCCAAGGGACAGGTCGGCAAAAGTACACTTTGCCGACTTTACGCCGAGTACTATGCTGTGGAAAAAAAACTCAAGACTCTAGTTATTGAGTCTAATTTTTTTACCTCCGGCAAGGAATATCCAATCTCTTGCGAACTTCCGAAGACAATCGATGAATTTATTTTAAGTTCTGTCGCTGAGAATATTCCAGATTCTGAACTCCCCAGTTATATCAATAGCACTGAACTTGCTAACCTTTTTATACTACCCACAAAAAGGATTTCAGATCAGGATATCTATTCTCCAGCAGATGAAGAAGCTAAAGATAACATTCGCAAACTTCTCGCTGTAGAAAGCACAACAAAGTTTATTACTTCTTGTATTCAGCGGATAAATAAATATGCTCTCGAGGAGAAGTTTGACTTTTTTCTAATTGACACAACTTCAGATACCTCACCTAATTTAAATCTAACTTTAATTGATCGTGTTTTGACCTCTAGCTTCATTAATGGTCATGTTATGGCCATAGCTGAAACGAACTTTGAGGTCTTAAAAGAAACTATTATTTTTATATATAAGAATGCTGGAAGAACGAAAACCTCAATCGAGCAACAAACTCTGATTACAAACAAAACTCCTACTGATGATCAAATCGATGAAGTTTGTCGGATCGAAGAAGACGATCAATGTTTTGATAAACAGCTGAAAGAAGCTGCAGAAAAACAAAATGTCGTAAATTTTATCCTTAGTCAAGCAAACGTTCCCTTTGTTCTTAAAGACAATCAAGACGCTTTGAAGGGCTTAGAAGAGCTTTACATTCCTTTTGAAATTAGATTAAAGAGTTCCTCGCCACTGCCTCAGCCCAAAGAGCTATTGAAAAAATTGGAGGCTTTACAGCCCAACATTCAAGCGACTGCTGATCGCATTCTCGAACTCTGCTAGTCATTTTTTTCTCCGCCTTTTCTCCGCCAATCAACAGGAAATGAATTTTTGATGCGAATGTTGCTAGACGACAAACGTTTTTTTAAAGATTATTTCAACTTCAGAGATGAACTGGAGCGAATTTCTGAGCTTAGAATCGATAGCTTGGGCGAGATAAATCGTACTCCAATATTTGAAGAAGATGTACCTTGGTCAGATAAGCACGATCAATATGCAGATGTAATGTATTCAAAAAATAAGATGGACTGGCCAAGGTTGAAATTGCCGCACGAATCACTGCGTCGTTTCGCTCATGTCTATTTTGCACCTCTCGGTATTCGGGCATCAGTTGGTGATTACGTATTTTTTGAGTGGCTAATGGGCTTTAATCCATCTGCAGATAATATAAAACGAGAGCACTTTGGGCATGTGTCCAAAGTTGCTTGGTGTTGTTGGAAGCTGATTGAAATATTCAAGGAAGTGCAACCAGCTGATGATGTTTCTGTCCATGAAGTATTAATTTCATCAACAAGAAGAAAGTTCAAAGCATTTCTCGATCATGTTGGGGTGCCTCTTAATGAAGATACCGATTTTGGAAGGATTTTGCTGGAATCTGTACTTTTAGCAGCCTATATGCATGATAAAGGAATTATTCTAAATTTCTATGATGATCTTCGGGAGAAGGTTCTTCACGCGTTTAAACCGATGTGGGACCAAAGTTTGCTGTACTATGGTGGCACTGGCGAACGTGCAAGAAAAAAATATAGCTCTTTTTGCGATTGCGATAATGTTTATGACGGTAAAAATGATTGTTCCGTTGAGGATGTCATGGGCATGGAGCGAGTATGCAACTTTTTCGCGGCCGAGCGCGTATTAGGTAGGGATTATTGGCACGACATTTTTTGCAATTATGCTACCTCAAAATTTCCTAGGACAATCTATGACGAAGTAAAAAAGAACTATCACGGTGTTTATGCAGCTCTTGAGTTGCTTGCAATGCAGATTGGTTGCTTACAAAAAAATGCTGACCAATTTAGTGATTCCCTAGAGCGAGAATTCATCCTAGCTTTAGCTGCCGAGGCCGTTGCACTACATGATTTGAAGGTTGAAAAAAGAATAGACCTTGAAGAAAGCCCAACTGCTTTTCTTCTGTATTTGGCAGATGAGATTCAACAATGGCAACGGCACCAATTAGATATTAATAAGTTGCTCAATGAGCAAGTGCTTTATTGGGGGGATGGCGAGATTCAAAAAGTTTGCATAGAGACCGATGAAAATGATCTGTTCATTCAAATAACAAAGATCTCCAACGAAACAGATATTAGCAAAATTAAGAATGACATCTTAAAAGCAGAGCGGAAGATTCAGGAACGTTTAGACACCAAAGGACTGTTTACAATTCATTATTTTATTGATACATGTAATATATGTGACGTTGTTCCTGCGAGAGATTTAATTAAAGCTTGACGAACATATTACTTTATTGAAAAAAGGCGAATCTTAAAAATGATTCGCCTTTTTGCTTTAAAGCAGCACAGCCAGATTCATGTTCTCCACGTTCTCGTCTTCACGAGCCCGCATATTACTGAGGATCTCAATGGTTCTTATGAACTCCCCTGCAATGTGTTTTGCTAAACGTCCTGAGATTCCACCATATCCCCCCACTATTCTGAAGGGCCTGAAGTATACCATCCCGTTATGGATAACGGGAACCTGCCCCTCTCCTAGAAAGGTAGTGCCTGATGAATTTATTCTCAAACGTTCTTCTAGTTCTAATTCGAGATCCAGATTAGCCTCGAATTTGGGGAATGTCATGTGAAGGCCATACACCTCTAACGCAATACGCTTCGACTTTCCATCATCGATGTATTGAAAGAGCTTTTCGATAGAAGGAAAAATTATATTCCATGCCTTCTCGATCAGTTCTTGCCCTATCACATTTTGCATGATGCGCTCCTTTTACTCACTTTCCAGGACTGGAACTGCCCATGAGCCTGCTCAGGCAGAACCCAGCCCTAGAAAAGCTAAGGAGCTCAATAATAGATATATCACAAATAATAAAAATTGTATACAGTTTTGGTCTACAGTATTTCTTGAGAAAGCAGCATTTGTTGAAACTGAGAGTTTAGAAAATGCTTTTAGAATTCTTCGATGTAGCTTCTTATCAAATCAACGAGGGCATCAGAAGTCGCAGGTGTATATTCTGGCGAAAGGCTCAGGATAACCAAATCAAACGGTTTCTCGGCCTGATATTCAGCAACAGAAACCATTTCAAAAGGTATCTCGGGCTCGCATTCTATAATATCCTCATATTCGAGGTCATTCACATCTTTATTATTTTCAAAGCCACGTTCACAACGTTTTAGTTCGATGATTCCTGAGTTTCGAGAGAAATCTTTGAAATGTAAATGGATAAGGTCATTTCCACCGCGTTCATGATGTACATAAGTTAGACGTGATATCCATTGACATGCTATTGCAAATGCAAGGTAGTTCCCAGGTAAAATTCCGTAAGAATTGCCGCGTTTCGGGTCGCTACGTTCAATTACCGGTTTGTGCAACAGCTCTCCCATGATATAAACGTAAGCAGCATCTCCCAAACCCATATCTGCATGGGCATCTGCGTGAACGACTTCAAAAGGATTTCGGATTCTCCCAGCTGTAATCTCCTCACGCCAATAATAAAAAGCCTCATCATGATGAGTAATAATTTTTCCTGGAGCCCTATTAACAGTGGAAAGCAAGCACTGCTGTTCCAAGAATAGTATTAGCCTTTCCTTAGGCCAAGGCCGATATTCCTCTTCATCTAGGCGAGAATCACCTTGCTGCCAGTGGGCTATATCCGAAAGGAAAAGATCAAGGTCGAGATCGAGAATGCGTTGTTGTGACAAGATCTTTGTCAATTTAAATGAACAGCTTTAGACTGCTCATTGAAACAATAAGGAATACGACATCGTTCGATTGCTCATCTATGTCTAAAAATTGCACGTTTTCGAATTGATCCTTATCTCTTTTGCTGAGATACTCCTGAGCTAATTCCCGAAGCTTACTCCTATCATCCTTCGACAGTGATGGGGAAGCAGCCGCGCCTTGTTTGATTAAGCGCCAATTATTATCTTCGCTCCTCATCCAACGACCCGCAATACCAGTTACCAACTCATAATCGGCTAGCATAATTCTTGCAGCCCAAGAACGGTTGATATTAAGATAAACATGTAGCTTTCGAAAAATAGTTTCGAGATTAGTTTCACCAATAATTTCTAGAAACTCTAGGTGCTGTCTTGGTGCTAATAAATGTCGTGCAACGTCAAAACAAAAATGTTCTTCTCTTGTTTGATGAGTAATTAATCTGCGGGGCTTGCTTTCAAGGGGACTTGTGTAGAATAACGTATGCGCTAACTCGTGAGCCACAGATGCTCTAAATCTTCGGGCTGGAAGGTCGGCATTGACGCGAATTTGGAAGCCGTAATTTGTCG
The DNA here is from genome assembly GCA_016235065.1 of Actinomycetota bacterium. GTDB lineage: Bacteria > Actinomycetota > Thermoleophilia > BMS3ABIN01 > BMS3ABIN01 > JACRMB01. Next base: position 105,828 of record JACRMB010000007.1, read on the forward strand.
GCAACAACATCGCCCCACTTTCCATACCTGAAAAAGTCTCGATTTTTGAATTCAGGACTCGTGCAAGGCGATAGACTTCAACTGGTACGATGCGGCGATAGCTTGGGTGATTCATGTAGCCTTCAAGTAAAAAATTGGAGGCTTCCTTCACGGCCTGCTGCCAGACTTCCCCTTCTGCAGATAGCCACTCTTGGACTAAGTTGACGCTGGTTTCACTCATTTTCCTCAGATTGCTCTTCTGCTTTAGTGCCATCTAATTCGAGTTGATCTTTTGAATTTTTTACTTTTGACTTTTTCACAGGACTACTCTTTTCAGAAGCAGCCTCGCTAATAGCTTCATCAATTAACGACTCGTCAAATGACCCTCCTTCCAACGCAGCATCTTCCTCTGTCATTTCTGTAACTCGACGAGAGACATCAGGAGCATATCTTGTTCTCCAGGCACCATTCACTTTTTCATAAATCTCAGCTGCTTCTTTAAAACGAGGATTTTGTTTCGCGTAAGTTTCGATAAACACCGGATCACAATCTATTCCTAGCTCCCTCGCTAATGCGTCGATGACTGCTGGTGCCTTTTCCATCTGTTCCGGATTAATCCCAATCCAAAATGTCCAGAGATCCAAGTATTGGTTTTCTATGGTTTCAACGCGATCATATACTCTTCGAAACTGATCACGGACTTCCTGGCTCCGAAGTACGACAGGCTTATGCCATCCGCCGGACTGTTGCCAGATGACATTTGCTTTTACAAGCTTCATTCCTGACTTTCCTTCGGGACACCAGAGAACAAGTGAGCCACGTTGTAAATCGAGCCTATCTTCGATTTTGACGAGTAGTTCTTCTATTGCTTCTGAATTGCGCCATTTCACATCGAATTTGTCATCATCTGACTGGCTGTTCCTTCGATTCCAACTCTCCATGTCTTGCCGTTGAATCTTGAAAATACGCTTATATAGATTTCGTGACCGTAAACGGTCAAGCAACATTTTGGCACCATCTCCTGTAGGCTTGTCAGGGGAATTCGCTGCCAGGCTTTCGAGGTATAGGAGAAAGGCTTCATCTCCCATATCCAACAGTTTGGGTTCATCTTCTAAATTTGCAAGCCTTGCTGCGCGGGCTAACATTGCGCTTGCGATTGCCTTGGCGTGATGGTAAATGACGCGTTCAGTCAGAGCATACCTCATGTCAAGTAAGTCCATTATTGCCGAAACTATATCTGTACGAAGGCCGCCCTTTGTTAATTTTATGCATAGCCTTTCGTTGGTTCCTTCCGTCCCATCATCATCCCTAACCGTTTTTTCTGCCCTGGTGAAATAGTCATAGATGCGGTAATAGCCCGGTCGCTTCTCGATGCCAGTCCATGCGGCGTCGGTGGTGATGTAAGCGAGGAGATCAGCGCAAACGGTATTGCCGACAAGATCGCTCTTCCAATCCCGAACGGAGTCATTTGACGAGGAAATAGCGTGAAGTATTGGTGCCGCTCTATCAATGAGGGCTTGTGCATCATCGCCCACCTCACCCTTGAGTTTTTCAAGAACGTTTGAGACGCGCTCGCCCTTGTCGTGCTTTGGTAAAACTTCATTCTCGTCTTCCAGTGTGTGGCTAAAAGGAACGTGTCCCATATCATGCAAAAGGGCCGCCATTCTTACATCCGACCAGTCATTGCTACCTGCTTCAACCCCAATAGCATCGAGAAGCCTGGAAGCTTCGTCAAGACATTCAATACTGTGTCCTGCTCTCGTGTGGGTTGCACTAGGATAAACTAAATGAGCTAATCCAAGTTGTTTCAAATAAAACAGACGCTGAAAGACTCTGGTTCTTGTAATTTCAGCCTCAAGCTCTGTGAGCTTTACATCGCGGTTGGGTATGCGGAATCTTTTATTTTTTTCGTCGAAGTCGCTCAAGATTTTCCCACCCAGCTCGGTTTTTTTTGGGGAAACAATTATAGTCTATGGTGACTAAAAAAGAACCCTTTTCTTCAAAAGGCACATAAATAGATGTATCTTGAAAGAAAAAAGCGGAAAATTCGCGAGAACGCTCCGCTTTTTCATATTGCTATATCACATTTACGTTGCTTCAGAGGCTTTCATTGAGTTGCAGCACCCATTCTGATCGGTTTGCAGCGCTCTCAACCTCTTTCTTATACTCAGCGGCGTGAAACAGGATCTCCTGTCGCACCAGCTCAATCTGCTTTTCCCTGAAAGCTGCTCCGCTTAAGGGTTTATCCGGAATAGCCTTGAGATTGCAATCGGCGTCGATGCTCTTTCCAAGCTTTGAAAGCATGAAATCCTTCAGGCTCCTATGACCTTGACTTGGCGGTTCCCATGCGCTCGCCTTGGAAAACATCGCTTCATATCGAATCTTCACTTTCTTCACCCTATCGTTATGCAACCGCGCTTCCTCGACCTCTCTTTCAAATTCGTCAACTGCCATTATTGATGCAGTCTCATCATCCCAGGCGTCGATTGTGGAGAGACGATCCATCGCATCTCGTAGCTTTTCGAGCTGCTCATTGCTGGGCTCGAATTTTTCTGGAATGGGCTCATTCTCCTCCAGCACACCGAGGAATATGCCTGAATTACGTGCGCACTGAATCGCAAAATGTGAAAAACTCACCTCTTTTCCATCGTAAATGTTTTTTGTGTACTCGTTTGGCATAGTAACTCCTTTGAATTCAAGTAGCCAAAATCGTCATTTTGAATATAACAAAGTTATGATAATTTATCAACTATTATGTGAGTAGAAAATCCTCAATTCTAGGGAAAAATATCGGTTTCTAATTAGGGGGCGGGATTTCAGCCGTCCGTATTGAATTCTAAACTGAATAGAATAGAATCAGGTTTGCATTTGGCGTGGAGCAAAATCGTGTTTATCATCGACCGTTTAGGAACTTTTTATTGCCGACTGAATTACTAAAAAAACCTTTTTCCACTAGCCAGGAGCCTAAGAGAGCCTCTAGGCAACACGTTTTCTATGAGTTCTTTGCTGGCGGCGGGATGGCCAGGGCAGGCTTGGGCCGTCAGTGGAAGTGCGTTTTTGCGAACGAGATCGATAAGAAGAAGGCTGAAACATACCGGGCAAATTGGGGAGCTCAGGATTTAAGTGTGCAGGATGTTAATCTCGTTACGCTGGATGATCTACAGGGTGAGGCAGATCTTTCTTGGGCGTCATTTCCGTGTCAGGACCTTTCATTGGCAGGTAATGGGATGGGTTTATGCGCTCAACGTAGCGGCACCTTTTGGCCCTTTTGGAAGCTAATGCGCGGGCTCGTCAAAGAGGGTCGAGGGCCAAGGCTAATAATTCTCGAAAACGTCTATGGCGCGCTCACGAGTCATAATGGACGTGATTTTGCTGAAATCGGTTCCGCATTGTCCGGTTCAGATTATTCTTTCGGCGCGGTAGTGATTGATGCAGTTCACTTCGTTCCCCAAAGTCGGCCAAGGCTATTTGTAATAGGGGTCAGAAAAGATTTAAGAATTCCTGACGAATTAAAGGCGGGATCTGCGGGCTTGCTTTGGCATCCAAAAGCCATCCTGGCCGCACATCGTAATCTTTCAAAGACCGCAGCGAAGAAGTGGGTATGGTGGGATATTCCAGCCCCATCAACTCGATCGATCTCTTTACCAGCGCTCATTGAGACAGAGCCAACCGGAACCACTTGGCACACTGCCAAAGAAACGGCTTACTTGCTGAAGCTCATGTCACCAACCAATAAGAAAAAAGTTGAATCGGCCAAAGCATCCGGCAAGCGGATGATTGGAACGGTTTATAGGAGGACAAGGAATGGTCAGCAACGAGCCGAGGTCAGATTTGACGAAATTTCAGGGTGTTTGCGAACACCAATCGGAGGGTCTAGCAGACAAACTATCTTAGTCGTTGAAAAGGGCAAGGTCAGGTCCCGGCTTCTTTCGACAAGAGAAGCGGCGCGTCTCATGGGCCTTAAGGACACTTATAAGATTCCTGACAACTATAATGCTGCTTATCATCTTGCCGGTGATGGTGTTGTTGTTCCTGTCGTGGGGCACATAAGCAAACACGTTCTCGAACCCATTCTTGAAGCGAATTCCACAACCGCTAGGGAAAGCTCGGCTATTTCACCTCGTGCCTGATGCATTATTAAAAGCCCTGAAGGAGTTTCTCGAAGATAACCCTACTTTTGGGATGAAGGGGCCGCTATGCGTCGCATTGGTTGTTACTGACCAGGCTCAAAAATATGGATTACCTCTTGAGCCGGACAATTTACTCACGGGAAGGGGAGGTCAGGTTGCTGGGCTGAGCGGTGGAGCCGTCCAAACAATACTTAATAGACATGGGATTGACAGACCCCTTGCTAAAGAAGGAGGCAGAACAAGTCGCGGAAGCATCGATAATATGAGGCTTTTTGTGGATTTTCTCAATCATTTGGAAGCTGAAGGATTGGTGGACTTCGAGGTTATAGAATCCTTCTGGATCAACCAGACCAAGGAGTTCTTTGCAAGCAAACCCTTCAAACTAAAACTTGATGCCTCCCGCAGCATCGTTTTCATAGTGCGAGATTTGCTGGACCAAACAAGAGCACGGGAAAAAGAAATGCCCGGCGTTCATTATGCAGGCGCGGTCATTCAACATCTTGTTGGAGCCAAGTTAGATTGTGTACTTGGTACTGGAAACATTGAGCATCACAGTTTCTCAACTTCTGACCAGCAAACAGGCAGGCACGGTGATTTCTTTACTGGTGACGTCGCGGTACATGTAACCACTGCACCAAACGAAGCTGTAATTGACAGATGTCAGACAAATCTAAATGAAGGCCATCGCCCGATCTTGATCACCCTTGAAGATAAGGTTGAGTATTCAAAGATTACAGCAGATCAGCGAGGGTTAGGTGAGCGGATCGATGTATTCGGGATCGAACAGTTCGTGGCAGCCAACATTTATGAATTAGGTGGCTTTGCAGGTGAGGGTAGGAAAACGACCATCGCCGATCTGATCAAGCGTTACAACGAAATTATTGAATCAGCAGAAACTGACCACAGTATGAAGATTGCCTTCCAGGGCTGATAAATCTGCAGCTGCCAAGCGCAGTGAGATAATGCGGGCCGTTCATTCTGAGGACACTGGTCCTGAAATGATAGTCCGTAAGCTAGTACACTCTCTCGGTTTTAGGTATCGCCTTCACGTATCGACTCTCCCCGGGAAACCAGACCTAGTTTTTCCGTCCAGAAGGAAAGTTATATTTGTCCACGGATGCTTCTGGCATGGCGACAGTTGTAAGCGAGGCAAACGAGTTCCCAAAGGAAATCGCGACTATTGGGTTAAGAAAATCAGTCGGAACGTTGAGCGGGATAAGAAGAACCAGAAATTATTAAATGAGCTTGGCTGGGACTATTTGATTATCTGGGAGCATGAATTGAAAGATTTGGCGCTCGCAGAAAACCGAATTGTTAGTTTTCTAGACCCAACAAGATATAAGTCAAATGGAAAATAACCGCTCGAAATCTGTACCGGCGTTAACATCCGGTCAGCTAGAAGCGCTTTGTAAAACTTTAGCTGATACTTTTTCTGGTCTAACAGGCTCAGAAATCGGTCATATTCTGAATCAAATTCGGGTCGCTGATATATCGCCGATAATGACCAAATGGAAACGCCTTTATAACGCTTTAGTAGAGCGTCAGAATCGGGATCAAAGTGGAGATCGTGTCTTTGCCTTCATTGCTCGGGCAATGGAGCCAGCTCGTTATGCAGGTCAAATTGATTTCTTTGAACAAAGAGTACAAGAAATTAATGTCACATTGTCATATCTCGGATATGAGTTTCATGAGGATGGCAAGTTCCATCGTTGCAAGCAAGCAAAAACGTTATCCGAAGCCGAGGAAAGAGCTAACCGAATGCGATCCCTACTTATTAAACGTAATATTCATCCTGACGTTATCAAATTTTGTCGAGCCGAACTCATGAAAAATAATTGTTTTCATGCCGTTCTCGAAGCTTGTAAAAGCGTAACCGCAAAGATCAGAGATCGCACCGGACTGACCAGCGATGGAGCTCAACTAATACAGGAAGCATTTGGAGGTAATAGCCCGCTTCTCAGGGTAAACTCCTTTTCTTCAGAAAGTGAGAAAGGAGAACAAAGAGGTTTTATGAATCTTGCCATCGGCTTATTCGGGACGTTTCGTAATCCGACTGCTCATGAGGCAAGAATTCGCTGGCCTCTCAACGAAGAAGATGCATTAGATCTCTTTGCCTTAGCTTCTTATGTGCATCGCAGAATTGAACGAATTTAGTAGAGCTAAAGATTCCTATGACTTGACTGCGCGAGCGATTGGTCATGTAATAAGCGGTATTATTCAACTTCTGGGCGGGCAATAAATGTCTTCTCCAGTAAAAAACAAGCTTTCCATTTATCTGATCAAAAGCGAATACCAAGACGCTGAAGTGATTGTTGATGATATTGACAATCTGGAGAAGCTGGAGATCAGCGAGGGTTTAACGCTCTATTATGGCGACTCCCATACCTATCGGCCAGGCTGGGTCGGGAAATTTTTTAGAGACAGTGTTCCTGATGAAGCTGCCATCTTCAATGCCTCTTCTAAAGCGCTTCTAATGGTAGAAGTCGATATCGCCGGTAAAAAGAGAATCTTTTGCATTTCGTTCGGTCAGGGTCGGCACATCATGCAATCGGGTGCATGGGAGGAAAGTTTTGGGCTTAAAGTGACCTTGAATGCCATTGATCCGAATAATCTGCGGAGCATCGAGAAGACGAATATGTCATCAGTTCCAAAGCATGCAAGCGAACAGATAAGCCGGGATGGCGCAGCCGCCGATTTTGGAATTGATATTGAGCAAGATCTTGTCAGGGCGGTAACCGGAAAATCAAAAGAGGAACTATTTGGGCTGACGATCACGGGAAAAGACAGCTTACAATCCTCGGTAAAAATAGATATATCAAATGTCAAAGAATTTCTGATCGCTTGTTTCAACAAATCTCAGAGCGATGATTATAAGAAAGATTTTGGATGGATAGACCAGATTTCGGAAATCAAAGATCCGCACCTGGTTGATGAGTTAAATGGCGAGCTGGTAAATAGAATCCGGGCAATTGAGCTTGAAAAGACTTGGATTGCTGTGCCGCAAATCATCGAGTGGGAAGATGTTGCGGGATTCAAATATCGAAATAGTATTCGAGACCAGAATGAGGATGACATTAGCCTACCGGCATTCCTCGAATCTTTAACGGCAACGGCAAGGGAAGATGTTTCTCTAGAGCTGTTGAAAAGCAGGAAGGTATATTGCTTTAGTGCAAGCACAGACCAACTGCTCCATAGGTGGCCCATCTATAACTGCATTTATTCTGAAATCAGCATAAGCGGGAAAACATATTTGCTTAACAATGGTAAGTGGTATCAAATCAATGACGATTTCGCAGCCAAAGTAAATTCAGACTTCGAGGTATTGAGAGACGCGGGATCTACCCTTTCCTTCCCAGATTGTGGCAATGAAAGGGAAGATGTATACAACCAAAGAGTGGCAGCTGAAAATGGCATGCGCTGTTTGGATAGTGATAACGTCATTTATGGTGGGGGCTACAGCAGAATCGAATTTTGCGATCTTCTGACAAGAGACAAGCAAATCGTACATGTTAAGAAGTATGGAGGTTCATCCGTACTTAGCCATTTGTTTTCACAAGCAGTAGTTTCCGGCGAAGCATTTCTAAGCGCCGAGGAATTTCGAGAGAAACTAAATGAGAAGCTGGAGGGGGCATATAAACTGGACGACCCGTCTACGAAACCTGACCCAGCAGATTATGAAATAATTTTCGGAGTAATAAGCAAATCTACCGCGGCGCTAGAGCTACCTTTCTTTAGCAAAGTCACATTGCGAAATGCGAAGATAAGATTGGAAGCGTTCGGCTTCAAGAGGATTTCGTTGGCAAAAATTCAACATATCGAAGGTGAGGCTGACATCGAATAAAGCCGCTAATTAGGCCGGCAACTGTGCAGTCCCTTTTGGAACCGATTCAGAACTGAGAATTCAGAGTTTGAATATCGTTACTCCCACGTTCACGAATTTCATTATTTGAAAAAAGACCTATTTGAGGCAATCCTTATACTCTTATCTATATCTTTTTTGGCATTTCTTTGAATCCGACCAATGATCCCATGAATGAAGAAACGAAAAAATTGATGAAGCAAAGCCTGCCGTACAGAGTTCTGTATGATGATCTCCCATCGAAGGATCATGAGACCGAAGTTTTGCAACAGTTTCTTTCACGATTGCAAATTCGGTATCGTAATATCGAAAAACGCGAATGTCCTGATTTTTTCATTCATTGCGAAGATACATCAGCAAAGATTGTGATCGGATGTGAAATTACAGATTATTATTGGGATGGCAAAGCGGGTTCGACAGAAGCTCAATTCTTACATCAATGGAAAGCACTTGCAAAAAGCTTGAGACATGGGCTCGATGAAAGAGGAGGGAAAGAGAGATTTATATACGGTGCCGTTCATTTCAGGCATCCAACTTGGGATGTCCTGAAAAGAATAGATTGCGATCAACTTATCCAAGAAATAATCGGTTTGGTTGCGCGGCAACCCATTTTCGCCAGGTTGACCATTGACAACTTCACTGCATCAGAACCAAATCTGCAACAACATGTCGATCATATTTACTTGAAAGACACTGACGGAGAAGAAGGCGTCCTATGGTGGCCTGCACATCTCCAATCCGGAGAAATTAGGTCGTGTGAAGAAAGACTCGAAGAGATTATCCATAGCAAGAATCAAAAGGCCTTGAATTACGACTGGAGTGATTCAGACGAACAATGGTTATTAATCTACGCTGGAGCAAAAAGTCTTGCTGACACGGTCATTTCCGTGAAAGATGGTTTTGAGGATGACATTAAGACATCCGGGTTCACTCGAATTTATCTTTGGGATAAATTCATGGAGTCAATTTCGGAGATTTATCCAAACAAAATTGGCATATGGTCTGCAACTACGAAAAACCTTTATCGACGAAATTATCCTCCTGCTGTGAGACGCTTCGTGGTATGAATGTAAATGAATCGTACAATGGAGCTTTTAAGAATAATTACGACTCACCAGCAAATTGAGTTAGAGAGACATAATGCCATTCTCTTCAGAAGTCAAAACCGAAGCGCTGACAAAGAGTGGTCGTCGCTGTTCTCTTTGTCTTAGATACAAGGGATTAAAGGTCGAAGTTCATCATATTGAGCCAGAGGCGGATACTCATAACAACACGCTTGGGAACGCAGTTTCGTTATGCTTTGATTGTCATGCTGATGCCGGACACTATAACGCGAAGCACCCGCGCGGTAGCAAGTTCTCCCCTGCTGAAATACGTAAGCACAGAGATCGTCTCTGGAAGCTTGTCGCTGAAGGAAAGATTTTACCAGACGCGCCACTCGACGCCAGCTACCTAGAACTACTTCGTCGTGCTTTCGATCGCCCCGCTTTCAGCACGCCTTTCCGCCAAGAGGGTCGAATGGAGGATTTCGAGAAGGCCATTGACGATACGGTCCTGGTACTCAATACCGGGGTGCTAAGAACCCGGGATAACCAAGTCATCTCAGACATTGGATTCGGGAAGAGCTCGGTCTTGGATTCAAATTGGCAAGCGAGGCTAAATGACTTGGAGACGCAACTTTTGCAACTTCGCAGTTCCATAAATAGAGCGCTGGCCGATGGTCACATTAAATCGTGCGGTTCACACTGCTATTGTGGAGATAATGCCGCTATCGACGAGTTGGATCAGATAAGGGCAGATATTATCGAAACACTAAATCTTCTTTTAGAGGAAGCAGGAATCAGGGGTATTCCAAACATGATTTGGCTGCGAAGGGGATAAGATTGGTTTCTGGCAATAATCTTGCGGACAGGCTAATCGGTCAGCTTGACGCTCTCGTCGCGTTTCTCTCACTGGCTCATGAGGAAGTTTTTGATGTTGTGAGCTCCGAATATGACAGTTGGGTGCCCAAGGATCAGCAAGATACTCTGCCGGGTAACTTTGGCATATATCGCACGCAAATCAGCCATGCCGCACTCCTCCTCGGACTCTCCTATTTCGAGGCTTTTCTCTCAGATGTGGTGAGATTAGTTCTTCGGTCTCGCCCCGAGATTCTTCCGACGGACAAGAAGATCACATTCGGGCAGCTACTTGACATTGATTCAGAACATGACGTCCTCGGACTTCTCATAGAACGTGAAGTTCTTGACGTAATGTTCGGCTCGTTCGAGTCAATTGCCAGTTACTTCAAGAATCGACTAAATTTAGAGTGGCCAGTTTCCTCTGGCTTACGGGAAGCGAATTTAATCCGGAATTGCATCATTCATAATATGGCACGAGCTGATACGAGGTTAGTCGCAGCCGCATCGGTTTGGACTGTTGGGCAAGAGATTGCTTTAATCCCGAGCGATGTCCATAACATCGGAATCGACGTTCGCCGTTTTGCACAGGATGTCTGGTCGCAGGTGGAACGCCAGTTGCCAATTACTTCTGATTGATCGAGAAATCGTCTGGCAAGAGTTGAACTATCATGGGCTGGAACTCAGTGAAATATAGCGTAATTAAGCGGAAACCTGCTTCATTACTCGCTCCAGACGACTTAATATATTGACCTCAGAGTTCGAATAACGTTGCACCGCCTCCACCATCTTCTCCTCTAAGAATGCCTCGCAGTGGCATTCTTCTACCCGAAAACTCGATAACCGGAGCGAATCGAAATTCAAGCCGGTTACTGGATGGCTCCGGATGATGAGTTCAAGCGATCCATCAGCGCCTGCATATCGGCGACAGTAAGGCCTGATTTGTTCATGCCTGAGCTCATGAACGCCGCCATTGCGTTCGCCAGCCCGGTCGTGCCGGCATTGTTCTGCATCATCGTTCCGCCGCCCATCATGCTCATGCCGCCGCCCATTGCTACCGGCGTGTTTCCGCCCATCATGCCATTCATCATTCCATCAGAAGCGTCATTCATCATGGCTGTTACCATGCCGGAGGAAGAGGGCATCCCAAGCATCATTGCGGACTCCATCATGCCCGCCATGACCATCCCATAATTCCGCATTTCCTGGGTCGCCCCGGCCCCGGAGCCCGGCATATTGGGATTCATCGGCATTGTTCTGAGAACGTCGCCCACCATGAAATATTGGCTCATCGCCATATTGGCGGCATCTATATTATTAGCGGTCATGCCACCTGGCATGTCGCCGGCCATTGCTTGAGCCATGGCTGTGAGAGGGGTGATCTGGATTCCAGTAACCGAAGCGCCGCCGGATATCGAGGGCATAACGGCAGTCATCACGTCATTAGTGCCCATCGTCATCATTGAACCTGTGGCCTCGTCTGTATAAGTCCCGCCATTCATCGATAGCATCATGGGGCCCGAGTAGTCACTGATCGTCATGCTGAAATTACCCTGCGCATCTGTAGTGGCGCTGCCAAGTTGTTCACCTTTGGCGCCGTTGTTCATGCCATAAGCCGTAACCATTCCGCCCTCCACCGGACCTTTGACTGCTGTGCCGCTGACCGTGATGTCTTCACCGACGCTGGTCGAGATCGCGGAGGTACTTTTGTTCTCTTCCCCGCAGCCGAACATGGCGAGCAGAAGGCCTATCACAAGAGTTAATAACAATAAATTCTTTGATATCAGGAATTTCTTCATTCCAATGCTCCTTTAGTCACATCGTCAGGCTTCGTATATGTCCATCTCAGGCATATGATTCATCAAATAATGCAACCGTATTATTGTAGACTCATTATTAGGCTTTTCGTTCCTCCCCTAATGCTGCCATGATGAAGATGCCAACGAGAATCCAGGCTCTCATCATCGCCACAACATTGACCGTGGCGGTGACAATAGGTTTTGTCGACGTCTCCGGTTATCTCCCCGAGATCACAGTCTTTGCCCTTATACCCGTAATTGCCGGAACCTATTACCTCGGGTTCCGATTTGGCGTGTTTGTCGCCTTGATCGCGGCTGCTTCCGAGTTTGTAGCCCACTTCATGCTGGGAGAGGGTGTACAGCATTTTGAGATTATTGCCAATACCACCTCGCACACGCTCATCTATATTCTGACTGCCGCCCTGATTGCGAGACTGGTCAGACAACTTAGAACCATATCCAGCCTGGAAGAACAAAGAAGTAAAGACCTGGATCTAGCCAAGAAGGTATATGGATCGGTTTTCACTCCCATTCCCAGCAGTTTCAAAGACCTTTCAATCGGCAGCAAGGTCGCCTTTGCCCGGGAGCTGGGAGGCGATTATTATTTTATTGCTGACGTCGATGAGCAGCTCTTCATCTGTCTTGCTGACATTTCGGGGAAGAGCACGGCGGCGGCACTGTTTGCGGCTCTTCTGAATCAAAGCGTCATCGAAGCACTCGAGCATACTTCGGATCTGACCGCACTTGTCAGCAGAGTCAATTCACATGTCGGCTCGGCCTTCCCCGAGGATATGTTCGTTACCATGTTCTGCGCTCTGATAAGTGAAGACGGCCTGGTTTATGTCAATGCGGGCCATCCGCCACCACTTCTCTACTCAAAACGGGGGGGAAACTCCAAGACGCTAATCAGCAACAAGCCCCTGCCGTTAGGCATTGATCTGGATCTTAATATCGCGCCGGTTAACGAACCATTCAGTCCTGGCGACATTCTTTTGGCTACTACCGACGGTATCATTGAAAGCCCTGCCTTCAGGGACAGACCCTATGAGAAGCTGAATGAGTTGCTGAGCCGAAACCTGTTCGCCGAAGCCCAGGAACTGGCAAACCAGGTTTTCGAAATGGCTGTGCCTGAGCTCAATTCCCAGCTTGATGACATCATAGTGATTTGTGTCAATCGGAATATCTCTCCGGGTCTTTAAGAAAATCCTGACGGCATTTTTCGCGGTCAAAGTGGTACACGTGTCCCTGATAAGTAGTCGTGTATACGACGTCCTTAAGCTCCATCTGCATACCGCAGACAGGGTCACGCACCTTCTCCTCCAGATGGGGGTGTTGCTCGGAGAGGCGCCCGTCTTCCAGCCAAAGAACCCGGTCGGCGATATCCACGATGCGGGGGTCGTGGCTGACTACAACCACAGCCTTGTCCTCTTCCCGTGCCAGATCGAAGAGCAGCATCATCACCTCGCGGCCTGCGAGGGAATCCAGATTACCGGTAGGTTCATCAGCCAGGATCATCGGCGGGTTGTTCGCCAAAGCCCGGGCAATCGCCACCCGCTGCTTTTCACCACCGGAAAGGTCAGCTGGCCGGTGGCTCATGCGATCCTGGAGCCCCAGGCGCTTCAGAAGCGATTGTGATTCCTGCTCGACGGAGGCGTCCGAGCGCCCGGTAAGATTCATGACCAGCGCCACATTTTCTATTGCCGAGAGACTGGAAAGCAGATTAAACGCCTGAAAAATAAAGCCCACTTTCAACAGACGCAACCTCGCAAGCCGGTCGGCGTCAAGCCCACCCAGATCGTCGTTTCCTATGATAACTCGGCCTGAAGTAGGCTGAAGCAGGCCTCCGGCCATGGAAAGCAGCGTTGTTTTGCCCGAGCCAGAAGGACCCATAATCAGCACGATCTCTCCAGGCGAAACCGCCAGGCTGACGTCATCGACCGCTCTCACCTGTGTGCGTCCCCGGCCATAGGTCCGGGAAACATTCTTTAATTCGAGCATGGTTGTGGCTTCAGTCATGGTCAGGCCTTGAAGACGATCATGGGATCGATCTTATTGATCTTCCGGATGGGGATGTATGACGCCAGCACGCTCATCGAGAGCGCAGCCAGAAGGGCACTGGCGAAATGAATCCAGGAAAAACTGACGCTGATCTTGGCTACTGCCTGCATCACGATCCAGGCCACTCCGAACGAGGCCGCGGACCCGACCAGGAATCCGATGAGGCTGCTGATTACAGACTGCTTGAAAACAATGCCGTAGAGGTTGCGGCTGCCTGCCCCCACGGCTTTGAGTATTCCGTACTCCCGGTAGCGCTCAATTGTGGCGGAATAGACGACCAGGCCGACGATTGCCACCCCCGCCGCGAACGCGATCACAACCAGCACAGCCAGTATGGGGAGGAAGGCCTCGCGGATGACGGATGCATTATTCTCGGCGAATTTCTCCCTGCTGAAAACGGCCAGCTCGGGGTGGCTGTCCGCGATCTCGTTACTCACCTGTTGTGCTCGCGCAGGGTCGTTCAACTTCACCATTAAAAAACTGACACGCCCTGGACCCAGGAACTTGCCGGCCTCCTCCAGGTCTATAAACGCATACGGATTTATGATGAGGGTTGTCCCTCGCGAAACACCGACGATCTTATGCGGGACGCCTTCCAGGTCAATCGAATCGTTCAGCTTCAGACCGTTTTGCTTCATTATCGAACGGTCGAGAACTATCTCGCCGGGACCGGGAGGAGCCCGGCCCTCGGCGATGTCCCAGGGCCCGCCGACTCCCGTCCCGGTGTGATAGCCCACCACGGTCATGGTGTTCTCTCTGCCCCCGATGGGCACCAAAGTCGGACGGGAAATCAACGGATGGACCTCGGATACCCCATCTATTAGGGAGATCTCATCCGCAAGTGACAGCGGCACTATCGAGAATGTATGGAACATGTCCTTGGCGCCCGCCTGCGCCACCCAGAGGTCAGCGCCCACGTTATTTACATACGACGTCGATTGGTCCAGCGTGCCCTTGTAGATCCCCAACAGGGTCAGCATCAGCAGGATGGCTATGGCTACACCACCGACGCTGATGCCCAGCCTCGTCAGGTCGGAAAAAAGATTGCGCCTGGCAACAGGTACCCGCAAACCACGTCCCTCCCGGTAGAAAATTCCTATTAAACGCGTTCATTGGTTGTCGGAACGAGTGGAGTGTTAATTACCCCGGGGAGCATGAGCACAAACGGGGGGCAGTGGATGAGCGGGTAGTTGACTGATTGGTCCCGTATTGGGGAATAAGAAACCCATGCATGCCAAAGTGATTATCAAGTCGGCCTTCTTTGGGTTGATCGGCGCTTCTTTTCAGCTGTCACTTTATTTTGGGCTGGTTTCCCTGGTATCCGGCTGGCAGTTCGCCTCAGATCAGTTTTTCAATTACTGGTATTTCATACTAGGGCTGGCGCTGGGGTTCGGCACCCAGATAGGACTTTTCACATATTTGCGCAACGCCATCAGGATGAAGCAGAAAGCCTCGGGGAAGATCCTGGCCGCCACGGGAGCTACTTCTACTTTAGCCATGGTGTCGTGCTGCACCCATTACCTTGCGAACATCCTGCCCATTATCGGCATCAGCGGAGTCGCCAGCTTCGTCGGCCAGTATCAGACGAAGATTTTCTGGGTGGGGTTAGCTTTTAACCTCGCGGGAATTATTTTTATCTCCAGCCGAATTATCAAATTTCACAAGGGAGCTTGAGATGTCCAAAGTTGCAAAGACTTTCTTTCTGTTAATGGTGATAGTCATTGCGGCGACGGCCGTCCTTGCAGGGTGCGGCGACAACGGGCAGGTGCAGACCAGCAGCTCTAGCCTGGAGAAACAGACCCGCGAAGCAGGTGGCGTGACCGTATCGGCGACCCCGCAAAACGTTGGGGATGGCGAGCCGGCCTGGTCCTTTCAACTGGTATTCGATACCCATACGGTCGAGCTTGATCAGGATCCCGCGTTGGTCTCTGTTCTTGTAGCTAACGGGAAAGAATATGCTCCGATCGCGTGGGAGGGAAGCGAGCCGGGAGGCCACCACCGCGAGGGAATCCTGAAATTCACTGCCGTTTCACCGCGGCCTCAGGACATCGAACTAATAATCCGCGAAGTGGGTGGAAGCGACCAAAGTTTTAGCTGGGCGCTCGATTGATCAAACAGCCAGCCGGGATTCGTTCAGTTCATTTTCAGTATCCAGGGAGTTGAAAACAACATGAGACCAATGAGAGGCCGGGAGCATCGCCTGGGAGCGGTGCGTATGCCTCTGAAGAGAAAGAACATCAACGATTACGAGCCTGTTGCAGGAAAGGAGGTCGTGGACGAGGCTCGCCGCCTGGCCGAGGAACTAAAAGGTTTGCGCGTATTGCAGATAAACTCCACCTCCTATGGCGGCGGCGTCGCTGAACTCCTGGCGACGCTTGTCCCCCTCGAGGCTTCGCTGGGCATCAAGGCGGACTGGAAGACGCTGCCGCAACACGCTGAATTCTTCGAGGTGACCAAACGCTTCCATAACGCACTGCAGGGAGCGGATTACGCGCCCCCCGAGGAGGACATCGAGAATTATCTGGATCACAACCGCCTGTCGGCTGAAGGCGATGGTTCCAGTTATGATGTCGTGATCGCCCATGACCCCCAAACCGCGGCCTTTCGCCATTTTGCCGGGGGCCGAGGCGCCAAATGGGTATGGCGCTGTCACATCGACACCTCAAACGCTTCTTTTCCGGCCTGGGACTTCGTCCGTCCCTTTGTTAACGAGCACGACGCGGTGGTCTTCACCATGAAGGAGTTTCTCCCGTCGGGGATGCGCATCCCGAAAGAGCGAGTCTTTTTCATCGCCCCGGCTATCGATCCGCTCTCAACAAAAAACATGGAACTCCCGGTAACATTGAGCCGGACGGTCCTTTCTGAGTTCGGTTTAGACCTCGAGCGGCCGCTGCTGACGCAGGTCTCCCGCTTCGATCCATGGAAAGATCCCTTCGGTGTCATACGTACGTACCGTCAGGTGAAGGAATCCATCCCCGGGCTCCAGCTGGCTCTGATCGGGTCGATGGCCACTGACGATCCCGAGGCATGGGAGATCTATTCCTCGATCGAGACTGAGTTGAGGGATGACAGCGATGCCTTTATCTTCACGAATCTCAACGGAGTCGGCGGCGTGGAGGTCAACGCGTTTCAGCGGTTGAGCGATGTGATCATCCAGAAATCGATCAGGGAGGGATTCGGCCTGGTCGTATCGGAGGCGCTCTGGAAGCAAACGCCGGTAGTCGCGGGCAATACCGGGGGTATTCCCCTGCAGATGAGCAACGGTATCGGCGGATTTCTCGCCGGTGCCGACGAGGAGTATGTGGCCCGAATAGAATTCCTGCTCGGAAATCCTGGGGAGGCAAAGGAAATAGCAATGTTGGGACAGGAGGCGGTACGGGAACGGTTCCTGATAACCCGTCTCTTGATCGATGAACTGAAGCTGCTTCGGTCTATTGTTCTCTAGCCGTGGCCAACAAGAAGAGGATCCTGAATTGAATACTGAGTTTGATACGGGGGAAAAGCAGCCAGAGGAAAAAGAACTAAGAGATCCTGTATGCAACATGAAGGTGACAAGCGACTCCGAGTATCACGTCGATTACTCAGGCAAAAGCTATTATTTCTGTAGCGAAAACTGCCTGCACAAGTTCCAGGAGCACCCGGAACAATATATTGATGCGCAAACCGTACAACCTCAAGAACCAGTTAATGAGTCAAATACCTACACCTGTCCCATGCATCCGGAAGTAAAACAGCAGGGACCCGGCAGTTGCCCCAAGTGCGGTATGGCGCTGGAGCCGATGGTCACACCAGCCGCAAAGACCAAAACCATTTACACCTGCCCCATGCATCCGGAGGTGCGCCAGGACCATCCAGGTTTTTGCCCCAAGTGCGGCATGGCGCTGGAACCCGTAACGATCGGTGTTGAAGAAGAGAACAAGGAGCTCACCGACATGACCCGCCGGTTTCGGATCAGTGCGATATTGGCGTTGCCGGCGTTTCTGCTGGCCATGATTGCTGATCTGATGCCCGACTGGTTGCCAGCCGGCCTTACCATGCATTGGGTTCAATGGATCGAGGTTGCGCTGGCAACCCCGGTTGTATTGTGGGGTGGCTGGCCGATCTTTGTTCGAGGCTGGCGGTCTGTTACGACCTGGAACCTCAATATGTTTACCCTGATTTCCCTGGGAGTCTCGGTAGCATGGACATATAGTGCTGTCGCCCTTTTGTTCCCCCAGATCTTCCCGGCCACCATGCAGGCTGAAGACGGCCTGGTGGATGTCTACTTCGAAGTTGCGGCGGTGATCATGGCCCTGGTGCTCCTGGGCCAGGTGCTCGAGCTACGCGCCCGCTCACGGACCAATGCCGCCATACAGATGCTGCTCGGCTTGGCGCCGAATACCGCGCGCATCGTGCGGAATGATGGAACTGAAGAAGATATCCCGCTGGAACATGTTCAAACCGGCGATATTCTGCGCGTTCGTCCCGGCGAAAAAGTACCTGTGGATGGTTCGGTTGTGGACGGGGAGAGCAACGTAGACGAATCCATGGTCACGGGCGAGCCGATCCCGGTGGCGAAGGCGGCCGGCGATAGCCTCATCGGGGCTACGGTCAACGGTACCGGCAGTTTGTTGATGCGGGCCGAGAAAGTCGGTTCCGACACGCTGCTCGCTCAAATCGTCCATATGGTGGCCGAAGCACAGCGGACGCGGGCGCCAATTCAAAAACTGGCCGATCTGGTTGCGGGTTATTTCGTGCCTGCCGTAGTCGGGATCGCCGTCATCACGTTTATTATCTGGCTCGTGTGGGGCCCCGAACCGCGTCTGGCATATGCAGTAGTCAATGCCGTGGCCGTGCTGATCATTGCCTGCCCATGTGCGCTGGGTCTGGCCACCCCTATTTCCATCATGGTGGGAACAGGGCGCGGCGCCATCGCCGGGGTTCTGATAAAAAACGCAGAGGCCCTGGAGATAATGGAAAAAGTTGACACGCTGGTTTTGGACAAGACCGGTACGCTTACCGAAGGAAAGCCCAGACTGGTTGCGGTGTGGGCAGAGCAAGGTTACGCGGAGGAAGAAGTCTTACGCATGGCCGCCAGTATCGAACGCGCCAGCGAACATCCCCTGGCGGAGGCAATCGTAGCCGGCGCGGAGGAAAAGGGAGTGGTGCTCGCCAATACCAGCAGATTCCAGTCGATTACCGGACAGGGTGTCATCGGCGAAGTTGAAGGGCATGCCGTGGCAGTGGGTAACGTCAAACTGCTGGAAGGTAAAAATATCGATACGCGCGACCTGCCTCAACAGGCAAACGTACAACGCGCCAAGGGTAATACGGTTATGCTGATCGCCATCGATGGCGAGGCGGCAGGCCTGATTGGCGTCGCTGATCCCATCAAGGATTCGACGCCGGAAGCCATCCGGGATCTGCATGCCGAGGGCATCAGGATCGTGATGCTTACCGGAGACAGTCACATCACTGCGAAAGCCGTTGCCGGCGAGTTGGGGATCGACCAGGTACATGCTGAAGTTCTGCCGGAACAAAAGGACGAATTTGTTAAACAGCTTCAGGCGGATGGGCGCACTGTTGGCATGGCGGGCGATGGCATTAACGACGCACCGGCGCTGGCGCAGGCTCATGTTGGCATCGCGATGGGCACAGGCACCGATGTGGCAATGGAAAGCGCCGGTGTCACTCTGGTCAAAGGCGATTTGCGGGGGATCGTCAGGGCGCGGCGATTAAGCCGGGCCACAATGCGTAATATCCGGCAGAATCTGTTCTTTGCTTTTATTTATAACTCAGCAGGCGTCCCGATTGCCGCAGGACTCTTGTACCCGTTCTTCGGATTGCTTTTGTCACCGATCATCGCCGCGGCGGCAATGAGCTTCAGCTCCGTTTCCGTGATAAGCAATTCTCTCAGACTAAAACGCGTGCGATTATAAGACGCGAAAAACAACATTCGATGATCGAAAGCGATCCAGGCGCCATAAGCATCCACCAGGTAGCAAGAGAAAAGATTATGAAAATAATATGTTACCTGTCTCCAGGTTGCGGTTCTGAAGATGAATTAAGGACAAATATCGGCCTCGCATTGGAGGCTGAAAAAAAAGGGCACGCGGTTTCAAGCTGATCCCGAAGCCCATGGATTCTTGACTACCACTTCGAGAATGACCAAGAATTTTATCGCCTAGTTCGATTCCCGCAGCCAACTTACCTTTGTTCATAGTGTTTCCGAAGGTGAGATATTTGAAAATGCATAAAAAATTTACATAAGGATCGACATGAACTATAGTCCTATATAGTACTTTACCTTATAGAACTTTCAAGACGGCGGGAAGAAATAATTATTTGCAATGGGAAAGGATCGCAAATCAATTATTAGCTCAAGGAGCTTGGTTATGAACGAGACGATCGCACTTCAGAGGAGTTTGGACTTGCTCGAGAATGCGAAAGCGGCAATCCTGACCACAATAGATCTTAATGGATTCCCGCAGACCCGCGCCATGTTTAATCTTCGCCGAGCAGATCAGTTTCCAGAAATGAGAGATCTGTTTCAAAAAAACAGGCGGGCATTCGAGGTCTTTTTTACGACTAACACTTCTTCCACAAAAGTCTCGCACCTTATTGAGAATCCAAAAGCCTCTGTCTATTATTGTAGGCCTTCGGAATTCCGAGGCCTTATGCTCAGCGGCGAAATTGACATCG
This sequence comes from Actinomycetota bacterium, assembly GCA_016235065.1. GTDB lineage: Bacteria > Actinomycetota > Thermoleophilia > BMS3ABIN01 > BMS3ABIN01 > JACRMB01. The sequence continues at coordinate 126,232 of JACRMB010000007.1, forward strand.
TAACGGATAAACTGATTCGGGAAGCAATCTGGCAAGAAGGATGGGAGATGTACTATCCGGGTGGTCCCAATGACCCCGATCACACTGTGCTTCACCTGCGCCCATCTATTGCCAAATATTATCACCAGCTGAGTCGGTTTACGTTCGACTTGAGAGAGATGAAATGAAAAAAATGCATCAAGGTGGTTTTTTAATCGCCAAGATTCACCAGGCCGCTGGCAGGATATTTTCCAAGAAACTGAAGGCGTACAAAATCAATCAGATCAATCCGGCTCAAGGAAGGATATTATTTGTCCTCTGGCAGGATAATAATATTTCGATCCAGGAGCTGGCGAGGAAGACTTCTCTAAGTAAGTCATCTTTAACCAGCATGTTGGACAGGCTGGAAGAAGCAGGACAGATCAGGCGCATTCCTTCTGATGAAGACCGACGGAAAATCGTGATCCAGCTAACGAACGAAGATCAAAAAATGTTCGACTCCTACACAAAAGTTTCCAAAGAAATGTCAGAGCTATTCTACAAAGGGTTTTCATCTGACGAGATAAAACGATTTGAAGGTAGCCTCGCACTTATCCTCAGTAATCTTGAGAATGCGGAACATCAATCATCAGGCGTGAATGATTAGTGGTGGTTAATAATCATCATTGAACCCGATCTTCGAAAGGGACGTCGGGATAAAGGCGGGCAGTCTCGTCCACGACCAGGCCGGATCTGACCAGGGGATCATCCTTTATAAGATCCTCTGCCTCAGACAGGTTCTTTGCTTTTATGACTGCCATTCCGCCTGTCTCGCCCCATTTGCCAGCCTGTACGATTTTTCCTTCTTCTATCTGCCTCTGCGTCCATTCGATATGTTCGCCGATCACTCTGCCGATGTCTGATGTCGAAATGTCCTGCCTGATTCGATTTATCGAAAGAAAATACATGCAGCCTCCTATCTATCGTTGTGTGCCAAGGCGGTAAGCTTCTCCAGGCTGGTGGCTATTCGCTCGATCTCGGCTTTTGAGAGTGAATCGAGCCAAGCCATGTTCCATTGATTCAAACTGTCCATGCCCAGCCGGATGACTTCTTGACCCTTTTTGCTGAGGGAGACAGGGGTTACCCTGTTGTCATCTGAATCGACCTCCCTTCTGACCAGTCCCAGGCGTTCGAGCTTCGCGACGATCTTTGAAATATTTGATTTCTGGAAGAGAAGCGCGGAACAAAGGTCTTTCTGGTTGATCGGCCCCCTCTCCCCGATTTCCTTCAGGACTACGAACTGCTGCTGGTTGATACCAAAGTCGACCAACGCCCTGCCAGCCTGCCTTTGGAGGAAGGCGCCCAGAAGCAATAACCCTTTGACAATGTCTATTCCCTGCGGCTCCATGAGGTTATATTAAGTGATAATAGTTTCCATGGCAACTATTATATTGTGAATCGTGACAAGTGGATTGTGATTGGAGTGGTTCGTGATTCCATGGCGTGTGTGATGTCGCATTGTTGGACTCCAGACTGGAACACGGAGATAATGATTACGTGCTTAATGGGCACACGCACTATTCAGGGCAAACGAATATAGCAAAAAATAGGACACAAGCAGTTTGTGATGAAATCATGAAGCTGGAATCCAAGAATATTGAAGCTTACCTGGTCTCGGATGAGATCGTGGACTGGGAGACTCCTGAGGTTTGTGAGAAAGCTCTCGAACTCACGCAGACGATATCCCGGGATATCGATAAGGCCCGCGTCCTGTATGAATGGGTAAGGGATAAAATCCCCCACTCAAATGATGCTGATCTGGATATAGTTACATGTTCGGCGAGCGAAGTGCTGAAGCATGGGACGGGGGTCTGCTTTTCAAAGAGCCATCTCCTGGCGGCTTTTCTGCGGGCAGTCAGCATCCCCGCCGGTTTTTGTTACCAGGTGCTGCGGTTCGATCCGCCTGCCAATAATAATCTCGTATTGCACGGATTAAATGGTGTATATCTTTCGGGCATAGACAGATGGATTCGGGTAGACGCGCGAGGCAACACAGGCGGAGTCGATGCACAGTTTAATATCGATAACGAGCAGCTCGCATTTTATATGGACGCTCGATACGGAGAATTTATGTACGAAACCATCTTCACTTCGCCCGTGAGTAATATAGTTGACAGGCTGAATAAATATGAAAGCAGGAGAGATTTGTGGCTGGATCTGCCAAAAGGAATAATAGAAATCGAAGCCGCGACAGAAAATGATATAGAACGAATACTGCACTTGCAGAAGAAGGCGTTCCATGCCCAGGCGCTGATCTACAATGACTTCAGTCTTCCGCCACTCACGCAGACAGTCGAAGACCTTGAGGAGGAATTCAGGGAAAAAGCGATTTATAAAGTGGAGCAGGACGGTAAGATCATAGCGAGCATAAGGTGCTTCATCAAGGACGATACCCTCTATATAGAGAAGCTCGTCGTAGAGCCTGACTTTCAGGACAGAGGCATCGGAACAGAGATCATGACTGAGATCGAAAGAAGATATTCGTCCTCCGTGAATCGATATGCATTATTCACTGGGCACAGGAGCATAAAGAGCCTTCACCTGTACAAAAAACTGAATTACAGGGAAATAAGGCAGGAAACAATAAGTGAAGACCTGAAGCTGATCTATATGGAAAAAGACGTAGAAGCGTAGAAGCAGGTCAGCTCTAACCACCTGGCAGGCGGAGGCACTGGCATTGCCTGAATCAAATCTACTGGAGGAACTCGGCTTCTCCCCACGCTGGCGGGCGCTTTTTGAGCCGTATGCCGCCGCGGGCCTAACGGCCGCCCGCGTCATCCGCAGTGACCGTGGCGGAGCGCTGGTAATGGCTGGGGCAGGTGTTATCCGCGCGAAGTTCGCCGTACATCTGATGAAGGCCTCCTCCGGGACGGCTGACCGGCCTGTTGCCGGTGACTGGGTGGCTGTGCTGACCGCTGACGACCTCGATGTCCCTCTGGTCGACGCGGTAATGGAACGCGCCAGCGCCATCATCCGCGCCGATCCCGGCAGGAACGAGATCCAGGTGCTGGCCGCCAACATCGATACTGTGTTCGTGATACACCCCATCGCCGAGCAGCCCAACCTCCGCCGTATCGAACGCGAGCTATCCCTGGCATGGGACTCGGGCGCCACTCCCGTGGTAGTACTCACAAAAGCGGATCTTTCCATTGACCCGGATGCGGCGCGCGCAGCCGTCAAATCAATCGCGCCCGATACGGACGTGCTCATCATGAATGCGCTTGATGTCGGCAGCGTTCAACAGCTCCTCGCATACATCTCGGGTCATCGTACCGCAGTCCTGGTCGGCCCTTCGGGCGCCGGGAAGTCCACGCTCATCAATGTGCTTCTGGGTGAGAAGCGGCAGGAGACCTGTGAGGTGCGAGTAAACGACGGCCGTGGCCGGCACACGACAGTGTCTCGCGAGCTGATCCAGATGCCGGGTGGCGGCATGCTCATCGACACTCCGGGGCTGCGGTCGCTGGGGCTGACCGGATCAGAGGAGGGAATCTCCTCAGCTTTCCCGGATATTGAGCAGCTGGCAGAAGCTTGCCGCTTCCGGGACTGCACCCACAATGAGGAGCCGGGCTGCGCGGTTCGTTCGGCTGTCGAGTCGGGAGCGCTGCAGCCGGCCCGCCTGGCCAGCTACCACAAACTCAAGCGCGAAGCTCAGGACGTTGCGACGAAGAAAGTCGTTCGCCTTCGTGAGGAGGAAGCCCGAAAGTCGAAGGTCAGCAAGAAGGCGGCTAAAGAGCATCGCAATCGGGGTGGCCGCGGCTGAGCGGCAGAGCCAGCTGGGAGTGTGTTGAAAATCTCTGATCGGGCAGAACAGCTGAGAGGCCAGAAAGCGATGAGGGGAGCAGATCATGAGAACATTACCGATTATCTGGCAGAGGCTGGTGAGTCCGGAAGGGCAGACCTGTGATCGCTGCGGGGTCACTTATGAGGCTCTGCTGAAGGCTGTTGCCAAGCTGGAAGCCGCCCTGGCTCCGCTCGGCATGGTACCGTCGCTCGAAACGAAAGAGATATACGAGGAATCCTTCCGCGGTGATCCCGCCTCGTCAAACAGGATCTGGATTGCGGGAAGGCCCCTGGAAGAATGGCTCGGCGCAGAGGTGGGAAGCAGCCGGTGCTGTTCGGTCTGCGGGGAATCCGAATGTCGTACTGTAGAGGTAAGCGGAGCCGTATTCGAGGCTGTTCCGGAAGAACTGATCCTGAAGGCGGCGCTTATCGCCGCTGCGAACGAACTCGGCCGATGAGCCCGCTGCGATTGTGAGCTATCAGGGGGAATGCGCCGCCAGGCGCTGACAGTACCTACCTTCACAAACCTTACAAACCAGCCAGAATCTTCACGAAGACCTTACATTTCCTTCAGCATATCTTCATATATGAAGGTGATAATGGGCTTGAATCAGAAAGTAAACGACATTCAAGACCAAGGGAGGTGTAACAAATGTCCAAGCTGATACTTATCATTCTGGTAGTCGCGGCAGTATCTCTTATGGGAGCTTCTGTGGTCTTCGCCCAGGACGGTACTCAGACTACGCCAGGAGCCGGCATCGGAAACATGGGTGCGATCTGTCCCAATGGCGGCACCGGTCCGAACGGCGCGATCGGCAACATCGAGCAGATGCAGGAGAGGCACGCTGCCATGACTCCGAACGTTCCCGCAGAGATGCAGGAAAGGCACGCCGCGATGGGCGAAGCACTCGCCAGCGGAGACACGGAACGGATCCAGCAGCTGCGTAGCGAGATGCATGCAAACGGAGGCTGCCAGAACCGTAACGCCCAGTAGCAGAACGCAGTAAGGCGCAGCTCGTGACTTCAAAAAGTCCACATGGCTACGCCGTATAAGCTGAATATCACAGGCACCTCGGGCCATGCGATTCCCGAGGTGCCTGTTGTATGAAGTCAATGCTTCAACAGCAGCTGCTGGAGCTGCCACCGCCGTCGCAACCGCAGACAGGTTCGCCACCGGTCAGCATCCCCGTGATGATCGCGGCTGCGCAGCCGACGCCGGAATCCACGCTGATCGCGCCATACTCGCAGTTCAACGAGCAGGCGCCGCATTCCATGCAGCGGTCCCTGTCCGTGATCCGGGCCCGTTTTTCTTCCATGACAAAAACGCCATGCGGACAGACTTCGACGCACCTGCCGCAGCCGGTGCACTTTTCAACGTCGTACTCCAGCGTCGTGACATTTGCCAGGTATCTCATATTACTCCCCACTCATTGAACTTGTAGACGAGCAGCAGGAGCAGTGATATTGCAGCCGCGCCGATATACAGCGGCATGCCGATCCTCAGCTCCTTTTTCACGCCGGACATGCCGGTGTAGGTCGTGGATCCGGTGAATTGAAGGGCGATGTACGAACTGGCCGCCGGGAAGAACAGGAATGTGACTGCGCGCAGGAGTATCTCGTCCTGGGAGTTTGAGACTACCGGGATCAACGTCGCGAGCAGCACGGCCGCGTATCCCGCCACCAGCCCCTTGAGCGCGAAGGAGCGGAACGGGATATAGGGAAGCAGAGCCGGCGTGATCAGCGCACCAGCGGCGACAGCGATCAGGCCGAGCAGCAGGAACGGCAGCGCCCCGTTCCAGGCACTCGAAAACAGGATGCCGTCGCGCTGCAGGCCGAACAGCAGCAGAACTCCCGCGGCGAACCAGGGATAATATCTCTTCATTGCGGGGTTCAGCTCCATCGGGGTGAGGACCAGCCGGTCCCGCATGGTGAAGTCTACGGTGCCCATCCCGGGCGTCTTCCTGTAGCCGGCGTTCATATAGGCCGGGATGTCTGAGGCCCGCACCGGGCCGAACGACACCTTGAAGCCGGTCCGCCGGCGCACCTCGGCGGCTTTCACTCCCACGGCCCCCAGCTGAGGGAGCATGAGGCGGCGATGGTTGACCACACTGTCGAGGCGTGAGCTGACGATCCTTTTGATGAGTTCTTCAGTGCCGAAAGTGCCTTTGCCTGCGGCGCACCAGACGTTGATGCCCTTGGTGTCCAGGACCAGTATCCAGGCGTCCAGGCCTGACAGCTCACGTCTCAACGAGTCGAAGCTGAGTTTATAGTTGGCGCTGACCAGGACGTCGGCGTTGGCGTCCGGTTCACCCAGAGCATATAGACCGGGCTCGACGATATAACTGTTCCTGAAGCCGCCCATCCTGCACCTGAAGTGTTCCCAGCGCTCGGCGCGGCTAATGTCTGCAGTCACCGTGCCCAGGATCCTGGCGGGTGCGGCTTCGTCATTTGCCGGCGCCAGGGGCATCTCGCTGATTATCTCCTGAAGGAGCTGGCCCTTTGCCAGTGATGAGGGGGTGCCTGTCGAAGGCGATGATGAGCTTGTGCCTGTTTCCGGGATCATCTCATCCCTCCGCTTGCCTGTCGGCCAGCTCGCTGGCGAAGAAGGCGCCCAGCCGGTTGCGGATCTCGTCACGGACCAGGCGGAACCGGTTCAGGATCTCCTCCGTATTCCCGGAGGACCTGGCCGGATCGGGAAAACCCATGTGCAGCCGGGTGACGCCTCCGAAAAACACAGGACAGTCCTCGTTCGCGTCGTCACAAAGAGTGATGACATAGTCGAACTGCTGCCCCTCGTAGGCGCTGACATGTTCCGACCTGTTGCCGCTGATATCGATGCCGAGCTCATCCATCACCCGGACACTGTTCGGATTAAGCCCCTGGGGGTCGGTGCCGGCGGAAAAGGCTTTTATCTTCCCGGCGAAATCATGGTTGACCAGTTCCTCAGCCATCTGGCTGCGGGCGGAATTGCCGGTGCAGAGGAACAGCGCCTTTTTCATCTCAGCAGGCCGTCTCGCAGCAGGCGGCGGACGCTTTCCTCAGTGGATGCCGGCGCAACTTCTTCTGATCTTCGCGGACCTGCGGCAACCCGGAAAGGGTCTTTTGCAGGAACTCGAGCAACTCTCTGTGAAAGGCGCTGTCACCTTCCACCAGGCGGTAATGCATCCAGGTCCCACGGCGCTGGTCGCTGACCAGGCCGGAGTTCTTCAGATAAGCCAGGTGACGGGAGACGGTGGACTGGGGGAGTTCCAGGATAGCCATCAGTTCACAGACGCAGAGCTCGCCGCTCAGCAGCAGGCCTAGGATGCGAAGGCGGGTCTCATCGGACAGGGCCTTGAATGATTGTGCGGTTTCTTTCATGTCAGCAGTATATCCGCATAGGCGGATATAAGCAAGATTGGGGATGATCAACTCGAGGATCCCAACACCACTCAGGCCAGCGCTTGCTTTATTATGAACAAGCGTTCATAATATGAACATCTATTCATATCGCACAGGCTTCTGTTCCAGACGAAGCTGTCTGCGGAAAGAAAGGAGGGCTTCATGACCACGATCGCCTTCGAAGACCTGACCAAGAACTTCGGTCAGAAAAAAGCGGTGGACGGTTTGAGTTTCACCGTGGAGCCAGGCCGCATCACCGGCTTTCTCGGTCCGAACGGGGCCGGCAAGACCACGACCCTGCGCATGCTGCTCGGACTGGTCGAGCCGACATCTGGCAGGGCAACGCTGGATGGAAAGACATATCGGGAGCTTTCCCATCCACGCCGGCAGGTGGGCGCTGTACTCGAGGCATCAGGCATACACCCCGGCCGTTCCGGAAAAAACCACCTCCGTATTATCCAAAAAGCCGCGGGCATCCCGGCTTCACGGGTAGATCAGATGCTCGAACTGGTTGATCTTCGAGAGGCAGCCGACATCCGGGCGGGCAAGTACTCGCTGGGAATGCGCCAGCGCCTGGCGCTGGCTGCTGCGATGCTCGGCGATCCGGAAGTCCTGGTGCTGGACGAGCCCGCCAACGGTCTTGATCCGGCAGGCATCCACTGGTTGCGGGATTTTCTGAGGAGTGGCGCTGACGAGGGCCGCACTATCATCGTATCCAGCCACCTTCTGGCAGAGATGGAACAGACCGCTGACGAAGTGGTCATCATCGGAGATGGGCGGCTGCTACGAAAGGCGCAGCTTTCAGAAATGGCCAAGGATGGGCCGAGCCTTGAAGAGACTTTCCTGGAACTCACGATCCAGTAACAGAAATCAAGAAAGGGGTACGAGAATGTGGCGTCTGATCATCACCGAATTCACCAAAGTCCGGACCACCCGGACTGTGCTGGGACTGCTGGCCGGGACAATATTCCTGACGATCATCGGGGTGATCGCGGCGATCTCAACGGCGGAGACAAGGGGCCTCGTACTGGCATCGCCAGAGGGAATACAGACGGTTCTCCACGCTTCGGCATCCGGGGCGATCTTCGTCCTGGCGTTCGGCATAATCGGTATGGCCGGCGAATTCCGGCAGGGAACCATCACCGATACTTTGCTGACCACGCCTGAACGGGGGAAGGTCCTTGTCGCCAAGCTCCTTGCCTATACCGCGATCGGACTGGGCATCGGCACGATATCGACAGTCACGGCACTGGCCGTAGCTGTTCCCTGGCTGGAAGCAAAGGGCGCGCCCCTGTCGTTTTCGGATGGCAATCTGTGGCTTTCCATGGCCGGCGCGATGCTATGGGCCAGCCTGTACGGCGCTGTAGGTGTCAGTTTTGGAGCACTGACGCGGAATATACTGACCGGCCTGCTGGCAGCATTCGGCTGGCTGCTGGTCGCCGAGCAGATGATAAGCGGCGCTTTGGGAGCAGTCGAGCTTGGCAATGTCGCCAGATATCTCCCGGGAGCGGCGGCGCGCGCCCTCGGGCGCGCGCCTGAAGCCGGCCTTCTGCCCATGTGGGCAGGTGGAGTGCTTCTCGCCACCTATGCGATAATATTCGCGCTGGCTGCCGCCAGCTTTACCATGAGGCGAGATGTCACCTAAGAAAATAATGACGGATTCCAAAAACCTGAAACCTGGCCAGGAGCCTCCCGGCCTGCGCGAGCATCTGATCTCGGCGGCGGAGCGGGTAATCCTCCGAAAGGGTTTCGCCAGCATCACTGTCCGCGAGATCGCCCGCGAGGCCGGAGTCGCTGACGGCACGCTGTACAACCACTTCCCCGATAAAGAGGAGGTGCTGGTCGAAGCGATACTGAGTCGAATGACCGATATCGAGGCGATGTTCGTCGAATTACCAAGTCAGGCCGGCAAGGGAACCGTGACCGGGAACCTCAAGAAGATCGCCGTTTCGGTGCTCGAGTTCGAATGGGAGGCGATGCCGCTGATGGGATCGCTTCATACCGAGCCAAAGCTGATGGAGCGGCTCATCGAGAGATTTCATGCGGATAAGAGGGGTCCGCATGGAGCGCTTGAGGCGGTACGTGAGTACCTGCGGGAAGAGCAGCGGCTGGGCCGCATCGACCCGAAGGCAGATCCTGAAGCGGCTGCAATGCTGCTCGTCGGCACGCTGCACGATATGTTGCTGAACCGGCACATGCTCGGCGGCGATAGCAGGGCAACGGTCGATGCCGGTGTGGTGTCGAAGCTCGTGAAGACATTGATGCGGGGAATCGGTCCCCGTTGAGAGCCGGCTATTGGTAGAATCTCATCCTATCGGGTAAGTCTCAGGGAAATATCCACTAGCGTCAGGGAATCATAGCAATCACCTTCGTAATAGAGACAACAGGATTGACCAAGCGCTACCGCTCCGATGTCATGGCGGTCAATGGCCTGGACATGAAGGTCAGGCGTGGAGAAGTATACGGATTCGTCGGCCCCAACGGAGCCGGCAAGACCACGACACTGCGGATGCTTGTCGGGCTGGTCCGCCCGACCGCCGGAGACTGTGAGGTCCTGGGCTTGAGGCCCGGCTCGCCGGATTCGCTTGCCAGGGTAGGTTCGCTCATCGAGACTCCCGCTTTTTATCCTTTCCTGTCAGGCCGCGATAACCTGCGTGTGCTCTCGCGACTGGCCGGCATCGACTATTCACGCATACAGCCTGCTCTCGAGGATGTCGAACTCGCAGGCCGCGCCGACGACCGCTTCAAGACTTATTCCCTGGGAATGAAACAGCGCCTCGGCATCGCCGCGGCGCTGCTGAAAGACCCCGAGCTACTGATCCTCGATGAACCGACCAACGGCCTGGACCCGGCGGGCATAGCGGAGATGCGCCAGTTGATCCGGCGTCTGGGGCAGGGTGAGCGGACGGTCCTGCTTTCCAGCCACCTGATGGGTGAGCTGGAGCAGATCTGCGACCGGATCGGAGTTGTCAAGGATGGGCGCCTTATCAAAGAGGGGACCCTTGAGGATCTCAGGCACGGAGCCAGGCTGAGGATCAAGGTGTCGCCGCTCGATCGGGCCCGCGAGTTGATCGGCGCCCTCGATGGAATCGGCCGGCTGCAGACCATCGATGATGAAGTGCTGCTGATTGAGATAGATCTGACACGGGCTGCTGAGATCAACGGGCTTCTGGTCAGCGCCGGCATCGAGGTCAGTGAGCTGTGCGCGGTCCAGGATTCCCTGGAGCATGTCTTCCTGAGCCTCACCGAGGAGGTCGGACCTGGTGAATAGCCTGCTCGCCCAGATCCTGCTCATCAGAAAGCGCAAGGCCTACTGGATCCTGCTGGGAGTCTGGCTGGTCCTGCCGATGCTTTTCTCCTACCTGCTGCCCTATATCGCTTTTACCAGTGACACCAGCTTCCGGCCGCGGGGTATCGACCAGGTACTGCTGACCGAACTCCTGCCTCAGAATTTTGTCGACAACATAATGGCGTCATTTCCATTCTTTGGCGGCACAATAGCGCTGATAGTCGGCGTGCTGTTCGTAGGCAGCGAATATTCATGGGGCACCCTGACTTACGTCTTCACCCAGAAGGCCAGTCGCATGAAGGTCTTCGCCGGCAAGATCGTGGCGCTTGCCCTCGCGCTTATTCCCTTTGTCATTCTGGTATTTTTAATGGCCCTGACTGCCAGCCTGCTTGTCGCCATGCGTGAGGGGCAGGCCGTCGAACTCCCGCCACTGTGGCATGTGGCCAAGGCGATGGGCGCTACCTGGTTCATCATGGCTGCCTGGTGTTCGGTCGGGGTGATGTTCGCGGTGCTCTCCCGGGGCACGGCCCTGGCGATCGGCCTGGGGATCATCTACGCCCTGGTCATCGAGAATGTGATCACCGTCTTCGGGCGGCAGATCGAACTGCTCGGCAGCCTGTCCGAATTCCTTTTACGCACCAGCGGCTATTCCCTGATTTATTCCATCGGTGCGTCCGTTCAGAGCGAGGCTGGTCCGGGGAGTTTCTTCGGCCCCTATCTTTCAGCCACGCGCTCATATGCCACACTGGCAGCATTCATATTATTCTCGCTGCTGCTGGCGGCGGCCATCCTCCGCTGGCGTGACGTGGCCGGAAACAGCTAACGCCGGGCGCCGGCTGCTGATGACAGCCTCGCAAGGCATCCGGCTTTCTTCAAACACTTCCACCTGAAAAGGACCGCATGGAGATCTGGAAGGCGATAATCCTCGGCATAATCGAGGGCGTGACCGAGTTCCTGCCGGTTTCCTCTACCGGCCATCTGACTATTGCCGAAGAGCTGCTCGGCCTGCAGGTGGACGATCCCGCGGTCACGGCCTACACGGCGGTCATCCAGGTGGGCGCCATCGCCGCCGTCTGTGTCTTCCTCTGGAAGGATATCGCCCGTCTCGGAGGCGCCTGGATCGGCGGCCTGTTCTCGCCGTCCCGCCGGCATGAGCTTGATTACCGGATCGGCTGGTACATAATAATCGGCTCACTGCCGATCGGCGTCGTCGGTTTCCTGGCAAGGGAATTCATCAAGGGGCCGCTACGCAGCTTGTGGGTGGTCGCCGGCTCGCTGATCCTCTGGAGCGGCGCCATGGTCTACGCCGAGCGTGTGGCCCGGCAGACCCGTTCGGAAAAGGACCTTACCCTAAGGGACGGCCTTGTGATCGGCATCTCTCAGTGCCTGGCGCTGATACCCGGCGTTTCCCGCTCAGGCGCCACCATCTCTTTCGGTCTGCTTCGCGATATCGACCGCGTCACCGCGACACGGCTTTCCTTCTTCCTCTCGATCCCGGCGCTCACGGCGGCCGGAATCTTCGAGCTGAAGGACGCACTGTCTGACTCCATAGGCATCGCGCCGCTGGTTGTCGGCACCCTGGTGAGCTTTGTGGTCGCCTATATATCGGTGGCCTGGCTGCTCCGCTTCGTCGCCCATCACACCCTGATGGCTTTCGTCTGGTACCGCGTCGCCCTGGGGGCGCTGCTCATAGTCGCCCTGGGCGCGGGCTGGATCTCCGCGACCTGAGCCTGGGGCATCGCGCCGCCGTTTCATATTGAGGCGGCCGCTGGCCAGCGCGCTTCTTCCCCGCGAAATCCCGAGGTTTTAATTCCCCACATCCCGGACAAAACGAGCAACGCGGCATCCATCCCGGTGCCGGTCTTTTTTTCTGGAACGGAAGGAACTACAGGAAGGGTGATGAGTATGAGCGAGCTGGTTATCATCGGTTATCCCGACAAGGAGACGGCAGGCAAGGTCCTGGACGAGCTCCAGGGGCTGGAGAAGGATTACCTCATCGACCTCGACGACGCGGCACTGATCGTCAGGGATGAGAAGGGAAAGTTCAAGGTAACCACCACGGATCATGTTGTAGCACAAACGACTCTCGGCGGCATGTTCTGGGGCACGCTCATCGGCTTCCTTTTCCTGGCGCCGGTCGCCGGCATGGCTATCGGTGGCGCCATCGGCGCGGCAGCGGGCGGCCTCGGCAGCATGGGGATCAAGGATGAGTTCAAGAACCAGGTGCTTGATGTGGTGCAGCCGGGCAATTCAGCGATCATGGCGATCGTGCGCCGGTCCACTCCGGACAAGGTCCTGGAGGCGCTGGCTCCGTTCGGCGGCACCGTGCTTCAGACATCGCTTACCCACGAGGCCGAGGAGAAACTGGTTGCGGCTCTGCAGGGGGAGAAGGTGGCTGCTTCCTGAAACGCCATTACTCTGGCGAAATCAAAAAAGCCCCTGGTTTAACCGGGGGCTTTTTTTGGTGGTTGTCCGGCGTCATCAGGATGATCCGCATTCCGGCTCAGCAAGCGTTCCTTGATCTTGCGGTCCCGGATCTCGAGGTAACGGGCGCCGATGACTCCAAGGGAAGCGACTACGGCGCCGACACCGGTCAACAGATAAAAAACAGTGAACAGGCGTGAAGCGTCATTAGTGGGTGTGAAGTCGCCATACCCTACAGTGGTCAGGCTGTAGGTGGAAAAGTAGAGGCACTCGATCCAGGACCACTTCTCCAGAGCGTGGTATACGACCATCCCCATGCCCAGGAAGATCAGGATCGTGGATATCGCCGCCATCACCGGCTTGCTCAGCTGCGGATCCTTCTGCGGCATGAACAGCGAGAGGCTTTCTCTGAGCCCAAGCTCTGAGTCGTCTGCCTGATGGCTGTCCGTCCGAAGGTCGTCCGTCATTTCTCAACCGCCTTTCGGGCAAGGAATTCCAGGATGGCGAGGTAGGCCGCCAGGACCAGCGCGACCAGCAATGCCCTCAGCAGCGACGGCTGGTCCATGAGCACGAGGACTATCAGCGCCAGGGCGATACCAGCGGCGCGCAGGAGTGCTTTCTGGCGGGCGACCCAGGCGCCGGCCGGCCTCAGGTCCAGACTACTGCCGGCGTCCATGCCGGTCCTGTAGAGGCTGACCGCCGAGGCTCTCATCCGGACTGAGAAACTGTAGGGGCCGAAGATCAGGCCCGCGGACGCCAGCAACAGGGAGAAAGCGAAGGTCCTCCGGATGAGGGTCTTCAGCGACTCCATGATGATATCGAAGAAGGAGGTCGCGGCCGGCATGTCCACGTTGCCCGCGGCGCTGGCGGCGTCCAGGTAGTAATCCCGGCCGAAAGCGGTGGCGACCAGCAGCAGGGTCATGCCCGTGGCCAGCCCCAGCCCGATCAGCAGCAGCGCCTCGGCGCGGCTGTTGGCCGCCCAGATCGCGGCAGCCCAGAGGACGAGGGCGATCAGCGGCAGCCAGAGGGCCAGACGGTTCAGGATGCTGACGCCCGACTGCGCCCTGGTGATGTTCTCGTTCTCAAAGATCGTCAGCTGGACGCTGTCCGTATCGATCTTCACGTTCTCGAAGATCGTGATGCCCCTCTCGGCGAGCCGGGCCTTGGCGATCTCGGCTACTCCGCCCAGGTCGATATTCACCTTGCCGTCCTGCGCGTACACGGTCCCTTCTTCGCCGGTCAGCAGGTGCCGGAGGGCCTGATGGGCCTCGCGGTTCGCCTCCTGCCAGATCTTTGAGAATTCGGCGGAATCGAGCAGCTTGCGGATCTGCTCGTTGACATAGCCCTCGGTGGCGCCGACTATCGGCGCGGCCAGGAAGTCGACCTTGTCCGGCAGCGCCTCGGTGGCCAGCTGTTCGGCGTTGGTCCGGGTGAACAGCTCACTGGTGATCCTGCTGGAGACGGCGTCCTTGATGGCGGCATCCCTGCTGAGCGGCGCTACGGTGGCCACGTAGGTGTCTGTGTCGAGGACGACCCGGTTCAGCCAGACTATCGCTACCGAGACAGTTCCCACGATGCAGCCGAGCGCTACCAGGATCAGCGCGATGACATTCCGCTGTTTTGGGGTAATTCTCAATCGGCGTCCTTTATTGACGGAAGGCAGACCGGGCCGCTTCCCATTCTGGAATACAGTTGTATGCCAGTCCGGTCTTTCCTGCATGATACCCGCTCCTGATGCCATGCATGCCCGGTAATATTTTCCAAATGCAGGTGTGCCAGCCGGGAAAACGAAATTATCCTGATGGAAGACGACAAGCCGATGAAGTGTCCTAACGCCGATGGAACGCTGCAGCCTGTGCAGGCGGGCAGCCGTTTGGGTGCGCCGGTCATGCTCGACCAGTGCGGGCATTGTGGCGGTGTCTGGTTCGACAAGTTCGAGCTGTTCCAGGTGGACGAGGCCGAGGCCCGGGGACTCGACCAGGTAGACCGGGAAAAGCTGCGGTATCCACAGGGCTCCAGTGATGAGCCCCATTGCCCGCGGTGTGGTGAAGTGCTCGTGGCGTTCAGCGACCCCAACATCCCGGTGAATATCCAGATGCTTATCTGTCCGGGGTGTGAGGGTTTCTGGATCAACCACGGTGATATCAGCGGCTACGCCTCTTATCGCGAGGCCGGGCACAAGCGGCCGGATCCAGCGCTCGCAGCCCAGTATGAAGCGATGCTGCAGACCCAGAGCGACAAACAGTACTGGCAAGGGATCGAGAACTTCGGCAGCGCGGTCGGCGGCCACCGCGATATGCTCACCGGCCTGTCGCTCAACGGTTCGCCCGCGGAGCTGGAAAGGATCGACCGGGCGCAGGATGTTTTTTTCACGATGCTCGGCATCGCCGCGAGACTGCTCTTCAGCTGGTTGTGAACAGGGCGCGATGCATGGAGATACGGGAAGGCGAGAGCCAGCGGCCTGCCCAGGGTTATATATATACATGAGCGTCTTCTGCTTGCAAAAGCCCTTCATCATTCGCTAGCCTAGGTAGTGTAGTTTCCACAAAGATGATTGGAGTCAGGATATGTCTATCGTATTGAGCAAGGCGGAGGAACTCGCCGCAGCGATATCGGATTGTGAAGAACTCGGGCTTTTGAGGGTGGCAGCCCAGAAGGTGGATAGCGACGAGGCGGCCAACGCGGCGTTGCAGAAGTTCTCAGAAAAGCAGGAGATGGTCCAGAGGGCGGCAAGCTCCGGCCTCCAGCTTCCCCCGGAGCAGATGGAAGAGCTCCAGGAGATGCAGGCCCAGATCCGCGACATCCCCGCGATCAAGGATTTCGCGACGGCCCAGGGCAGCTTCAACCAGCTCATGGACCAGGTCAACGAGATCATCTCGGCGGCGGTCATGGGCCGCGAGCCCGGCGAAGCCAATGATTGCGGTTGCGCCCCCGGCGACGAGAGCAGCGGCGAGTGTGCTCCTGGCTCAGGTAACGGCGGCGGCTGCGGCTGCAGCCACTGATATCAAGCAAGGCCGCTGATGAGTTCGCGGCTCACGGGCCGCGGGCCTGTGACGACTTTTCCCCAGCGAGATCTTTCAGGAAGGGCGGTGAACTAGATTGGCAGAAAAACCCAAGATCGACCGTGAAGAATGTACCGGGTGTGGCATCTGCGTGGACGAATGTCCCAACGAGTGCCTCGAACTCGATTCCGAGGATATAGCGACCCTGGCGAATCCCGCCACCTGTGACGGATGCGCCACCTGTGAGGAATCGTGCCCGACTGAAGCCATCACCATGGTGGAGGAATAATCCTTCGGCTGGTGCTGAATACAAACTGTTGCGGAACAAATAATATAGCGGCACAAAGAAAAACTCCTCCGTTCGGAGGAGTTTTTCTTTACGGCTTTACGCCGGTTATTAGCAGGAAGAGCTGCACTTGCAGGTGCTTGAGCTTTTCTTGCCTGATTTCCTGATCTTCACGGACACCACCTCCTTGAAAACCTTCGGTTTTCAGCTGGTTTGCAATCCAGCACTATTTGAGAACTCCGTATCTGTAACACTGACACAGATCCGGACCCCTACCATTATTATAATACCCAGCCGCCCGGAATCTGCACCCTCCGCGGCAGTTTTCCAAGAATTTACAGTCACATTCGAGCTCCGCAAGCGGTATTTTCCGTATTCTTTGCCAATTGGCGGCCAATCCCTCTGAAATGGTGCCGACCGGTTCGTCAGCGTAGAAGCCGCATTTAGCGGCGCTGCCGTCGGCCATGACCGCCATCAGGTGGGCGCCGCAGGCGTAACCCGCTACCGGTTCGTGGATGGCGCCGCCGAACGAGAGGTTGAGGTAGGGGCCGGCCGTAGCCGGGTCGACCATGAGGCCGCTATCCTTCTCGAGGCGGCCGGCGGCGGAGGGCAGGTCTACCGCCCATTCCCGGGCGCCGAGGTTTTTCACCAGCTGTTCCAGCTCCCCGAAATCGTCCAGGTTGCGGCTGTGGACCATCGTCGCCACCGAGACCTGGATGCCGGCGGCGGTAAGGTGCTCGATGCCCTCGACCGAGCGGGCGAAGTTGCCTTCGCCGCGAAGATAGTCATGGGCTGCGGTCATGCCGTCCAGGCTGACCTGCACTTCGTGTATCCGCAGACGGCGCGCGGTCTCCTCGTTTATGAGGGTGCCGTTGGAGAGCAGCACCGTCCTGAGGTCGCGGCCGGCGACGAGATCGTTGAGTTTCCAGAAGTCCCTATGGAGCAGGGGCTCGCCGCCGGAGATCAGCAGCCGCAGACCCTGCATGCTTTCGAACTCATCCACGACCGCCTCGATCTTTTCCAGGGGAAGGTCGGTGCTGCCGCACTCGCCGATGAAGCAGTGGCGGCACCTGAGGTTGCAGCGGTCGGTGATGTGTAGAAGCAGGTAGCGCAGGGAGGGGAGGGGGCTCTGGTTCAGATGCAGTACGCGGTCAGAAGGTTCTGTCGCCGGTCGGAGGATCTGTTCATCGAGGCAGAACTCGACGAACTCGGCGGCTTCCTCTCCCACTGGCGGCTCGGCGCCACGGGCACACTCGGCCAGGAACTCGACCGCCTCCGTGTTCAATATATATAGGTCGTCGGTGGCGCGGTTGTAGACGCAGGGTTCTTCGAGCAGCTTGGGGGAGCAGTCGGGGGTGAGCTGGAGCAGGCCGCCGGCCATGGCTATTCCTCTGAACCTGATTCTTCCGGGCCCAGCGCCGCGGAGAGTTGCTCGGGGGTGAGCACGCCGCGTTCAATAATTACGTGCAGCATCTTAAAACAGGAACACTCCAGGTCGTCTTCGTGCTCTTCGTGCCAGAAGTCACAGTCCCGGCAGAGCAGGTCACGCAGGTCGGCAAGGTCCAGGTCGCGCCGCGAACCCAGCCGGCCGGCCGCTTCCTTCAGATGGGGAAAATCATGTTCGTCGGGCATATCCGCCTCCTGGAATAAGGGCACCATTTAGACATGAAAGGCACTGATTCGACTTTAACATAAAACCAGGAAATCTTATGGGCTGAAAAGGCCAAAAAGACGGGCGACAAAAAATCACGCAATTTGCATAAAAGTCATACTTTTTACAATTAAAAATACATCCAATGGACTATTACGTATTATCAGGCAGAGCAATAGCATTACTCTCTAATCAGAGTTAGTAAATAATATTTCTGGTCAAATCGGGAGGAACCATGCTCGCATCCATTGTCTTTGGCGAGATTCCAGCTGGAAGGTCCTACAGACGCGCAGCACTCTTCTTCTTGATGCTGACCATCGCCCTCATGGTTTTCTTCGTGCTCCTGCCCGCCCCAGCCCAAGCCGTGACCTATGTTAGCGGCACCATCTCGCAGGATACTACATGGACAACCGCCGGCAGCCCCTATGTAAGCACTGGCGTCATTGTGGCCCCCGGGGTTACGCTTACAATCCAGCCGGGCGTCGTGGTCAAGACCAATACGACGTCCGCGGCCTCCATCTATGCAAATGGAACTCTCAATGCCAGCGGAGTAGTATTCACCTCTTTCAAGGATGATTCCTACGGTGGCGACACCAACGGCGACGGCTCGGCAACCTCACCTGCCCCGGGCGACTGGAAGCATGTCTGGTTCGGTGCGGGCGGCGGTTCACTTGTTAACTGCAGTGTACTATGGGGTGGTTACTACACCGGCGCTTCTGGCATGGTATCCGTGGCCGGGGCTGCTCCTGTCACTATCTCGGGTTCAACCGTGGCCCATTCTTCCTCCTACGGCATCTATGTTTATACGGGAGCTGCGGCGCCAGCCATCACTGGCTCGACCTTCACCGAAAACGCCTGGGAGGGCATCAGGTCTCTGGTTTCGCTTAACACCCTCTCGGCCAACACTTTTACAGGAAACGGCGCCCCCCAGGGCGGCTCCGGCCGTTCCGCTCTAAAGATACCTGCCACTATTGGCTCTGGAGTAATGGACAACACCTACACCGGCAACGGCAGAAACGCCATGGAGCTCACCGGCCACGTGACCCAGAACACATCCTGGCCTGCTTCCAATTCGCCCTATGTGATAACCGGCACGAACGGCGATATCCAGATCGCAGCCGCGACCACGCTCTCAATCGGCTCCGGGGTCGTGGTTAAGCCACTTGCCGCGCTCAATGGCGAGATCCATGCCAATACCAACCTTCAGTTCAAAGTCATAGGGACCTTAAACGCCGACGGCGTGACCTTCACCTCACTGTTCGATGACGAGTTCGGAGGCGATACTAACGGTGACGGCGCCGGCTCTGGGCCTCTCCCCGGCGACTGGCAAAAAATCTCATTTACGCCCGGCAGTTCCGGCTCGATCACGAACTCACTTATCCAGTATGGCGGCAGCATGCCCACGGGCAGAGCCTGGGGTGAGGTCATGATCGACGGCGCCTCGCCGACCATCACCAAGACGGCCATCACCCGCTCAAAGAACTCTGGCATTTATCTCTTTTCAAACAACTCTGCCTCCATCCATGAGAACGATATCTTTACCAACGCCAATGGCTATTACGGGCTCTTCAACAATGGCAGCACCGGTTTCGACGCCACCGGCAACTGGTGGGGCGGCATTGGCGGCCCCAAGCCCTATGGCAGCGGGAACGCCGTGAACACGGCCAAGGTCAGCGCCTTTCCCTGGTCTGACATACCCTTCACCCAGGAAGGCGCCGAGGCCCAGGCCATGGGCACCGACACCTGGTGCGGCGCCTACGGCGAGCCGGTAAACACATCCACCGGCGCTTTCTACTACGAGCATGAAGATATATCCATCCCCACCAGGGGTGTGCCGCTCGACTTCCGGCGCACCTACAACTCAAACGACGCCGGTGACGGCCCCCTGGGCTATAGCTGGTCGCATAACTGGCAGATAAGCGCCAACCCGCGCTCCAATGGAGACGTCATCATCCTGCGCGGTGACGGCAGAAGAGACACCTTCCTTAAAAATCCGGATAACTCCTACACGGCCCCAGCCGGCAGGCATGACATTCTGGTCAAGAATCCGGACGGAACTTACAGACTCACGACCAAAGAACAGGTCACCTACAACTTCAATGCCGAGAACCGGCTCGCGAGCGTAGTATCAGAAACCGGCCAGGCGACCATACTCACATATGACGCGAACAAACGCCTCACGGTTATAACCGAGCCCGCGGGAAGGATGCTTACACTTACTTACAACGCAGCCAATCGCATCGACCACATAACCGATCCGCTGGGTAACACCGTCAGCTTCGGCTACTCAGCGGCGGGAGACCTCGCCTCGGTAACCGACCAGATCGCAGGGGTGACCAGCTTTGCCCATGATTCATTCCACCACATAACCAGCATCACCGACCCCAACGGCCATGCCTTTGTTAACAACATCTATGACGCCCAGGGCAAAGTGGTAAACCAGACCGACGCCGAGGGCCATCTGCTCACCTTTGACTACTCCGTCCCCAGCCAGACCGCCATGACCACGCACATGGACCCGAACGACCCGTCCAAGGATGAGACAACCGTCCATCATTACGATTCGCAGCTTAGGCTGACCAGCGAAACCGACCCCTATGGCAAGGTGACCAGTTACACCTACGACTCACAGGGCAACCGCAGTGCGACGACCGACCGCAGGGGTGTCACCACATCTCAGTCATTCGATGCCGCCGGCAATACCACCGACCTATACAAGGCCCAGGGCCTTCTCGAAGAACAGCATACCCATCTGACCTACAACGCTAAGAATCACCCGCTTTCAAAGACCGACGCCCGAGGCTACACGACCTGCTATACCTATGATGCATCCGGTAGCTTTGTCACCCAGATAACCTATCCCCAGGTCACTAACTACGACAGCTCCACCTCCAATTACACCGAGTCCTTCACCTACAACACCGACGGCACCGTGGCTACCTCCACCGACAAGAACGGGGATGTGACCGGCTACAGCTACGATAGCTACGGCAACCCCGATGTAATCACCAAAAACACGAACCGCCCCATAGAGGACCAGGTAACTCTAGACTACGACTTTGACGCCCTGGGCAGAAAGACCCACTATGTTGACGGCAATGGCAAGGCCACGACTTTCGAATACAACGCCATCGGCGATCTGCGCTATGTTCGCACCCAGGTCACGAACCCCGATACCGGCCTCCCTGAAGACGTGGTCACCGAGTATCAGTACGACGCCAATGGTAACAAGACCGTCATGATCGACCCCGAGGGCAAGACCACCAGCTACAGCTACACGGCAATGGACAACCTGAGCCTTATAACCGACGCCAAACTGAACACGATAGAACACACATACGACGCCGCCTATAACCGCACCGCCACCAAAGACAGAAACGGCAACTGGACCCACTTCGGCTTTAACAAGAACAACCAGCTTGTCTCAGCTACCGACCCCGAGAATAACACCACAGGTTACAGCCTCGACGAGGAAGGCAACCAGATATCGTCGACCGATCCACTCGGAAGAGTCGTTACAAGGTCTTACGACGGCCTGGGCCGGATGACTTCGATGACCGAGCCCGACGAGGGCGGCGCCACCAGGACCACGAGCTACGCCTATGACGACGCCGACAACCTGTTATCCACCACCGACCCCGCAGGCCACACCTATACCCAGGTCTACGACGAGCTTGCGAGGCTCAAGCAGGCATCAGATCCGCTGTTGAACTCGGTCTACTACCGCTACGACGGGGCCGGCAACCGTACAAAGATGAAGGACCAGCGTGGCTACGAGACTTCATTCTCCTATAGCCCCAACGACCTGCTTGCAGCCGTCACCGATCCGTTAAACAGCGTCACCAGCTACGGCTACGACAAAAACGGCAACCGCACCAGCCAGCTAGACGCAGAGGGCCACACTACCCTCTATACTTTCGATGAACTCAACCGGCTCACCAGCGAGAAAGTAGACGCCGGAGGCGGCAACTGGCTGCTCGAAAAGAGCTATCACTACGACAAGGCCGGCAACCTCACCAAGGACACAACCGGCGAGGGCTCGATCAGCTACTCCTACGACAATGTCTATAATCTAACCGGCATAACCGACTGTCAGAGCGCCACCTTCAGCTTCACCTACGATGGTAACCAGAACCAGCTGACCGCGGTGGAGACCGCCACCAACAAAACAGTATCTTTCACTTATAACCCCCGCGGAATGCTCTCCCAGGCCACCGACGCCCATGGCGCCAGCGAGAGTTTCACCTATGACGGAGCCGGCAACCTCACCCAGAGGAACGACTCCGTAGCCGGCCAGAACTTCTCAACCAGCTTCGGCCATACCCCCAGAAACCAGGTAAAGAGCGTCACCCGAGGCTCGGATACCTCCACTTTCAGCTTCGACGCCGCCGGCAACCTCACCGCCAAGACCTACCCCAACGGCGTCACCACGAGCTTTGCCTATGACGCCGATAACCGTCCTACGTCCCAGCAGGCCATAAAGGACGCCCAGACCCTGCAATCATACTCCCAGTCCTTCGACGCCGCCGGCAATATCACCCAGCTCATCGAGAACGGCACACTGACCACGGACTACGGCTATGACCAGCTGAACCGCCTGACCAGCGAGAACATAGGCGGCTACGGCAATGTCAGTTACAGCTACGACCGGGTGGGCAACAGACTGACCCTCGACAACCCCACCACCGGCCACACCGACTACTCCTACAACCAGGCCAATCAGCTGACCGGGCAGGTGAACGGCTCCATCACCACTGACTTCAGCTATAACGCGGGTGGCGCCATATCCCAAAAGACCACGGGCTCTGATATCACCAGCTACGCCTATAACGGCCTCGACAAGCTCACCGGGGTAGTCATGCCAAGTTCAACGGTGAACTACGGCTACGACGCGATAGGCAGGAGAATCTCAAGGAGTGAGGGAAGCTCCACCGCTAATTACCATCACAGCGCAAAAAGCGATCTCACCGATTATGAAACTGATAGTTCCGGAGCTCTTACTTCCTTTTTCAACCGGGGAGCTGACGGCCTGATATCCGAAACAGACTACTCAGGCACACCAACTACTTCCTATCATCTTTATAACTCTCACGGCGACACTTCGGCCTTGTCAGATCAGAGCGGCTCAGTGACTGGCTCCTACCGCTATGACTCATTCGGCAACCCCATCTTGGGATCTCCGCCAGAAAACGGCTATACCGGCAAATGGCAGCGAGAGAAAGATAGTGCCACGGGCACGATCAGGATGGGAGTCAGGGAGTATGATCCAGTGCTGGGGCGCTTCATAAGTGCTGATCCGCTGAAGGGCGATGCCGTGGACCCACAGCAGAGGAACCGATATTCGTATACTGGGAATAACCCATTTGTCAGATATGACCTAAATGGAATGTTTTGGGACGAAATAGGAGCAGCGTACGAACATACACGAGATTGGCTTTTTGGCACTGGCGAAAGTGGTTCACAAGGTCAGCCTATGAAATATGGGCCAGAAACGCTTGAAACCCAGGATATGATGGATTCACCAGGCGTCCAGAAAGCGAGAGATAAATTCTATCAGGAAAACTCAAATAAGCGATGTGGAGAAGCATTTGAGCAATCTGCTTTACCCGGCGAAGAAAATAGATTCTGGCCTTGGGATCATTTTATGAGAGCAGGAGATCCCTATGAAGTCTTTGTAGGTGGCTATGATATTACCATTACGCCAAATCCAGACAATGAAACAATAACAATTTCAATCCGAAATAGGACGAGTATCAATTCATTCTTCTATCACATGACGCCAGACGACTGGAATTACGATAGAGGTATCTACATTCCGCTTAATCCAGCCTACGGCGTATACATCCAACCAGGTAGAAATACTTATCAGGAATATTATTGGACCGAGCCTATGAGAGGACGTTAACTTCAACAACGACATGATTGTGCAAAATATAATCAATTATTCTTCAACAGGCCATTCGTTCAGGAGATTTGATGAACCGGAGCAATATAAAAAAGATGGGTTTCATAGTTGGTATTGTGGTCCTGATATGTCTTCTTATGGTATTGAATTTAATTAGAATGTTCTATGTTCCGGATTCGGATTTACCTGGTAAATATATGGGTAAGCATGGCAAAGGAGAGGACACAATCGAGATTAGAGTCGATGGTACCTACGAGCATCTTTATAGAGAAAAACCTAACGGTGAATTAATGTCAAACGAAGGGTCTTGGAAGCGAGACTCAGGTGAAGGTATTACGTTTTTAGATTATCAGGACTTTACGAACCTTCAGGGAGGGGATATTGGTGAGAAACTGATGGAGCCTCATTTTCAAGGTGCAGGTGTATCCAAAGCTTTTTTTGGGAATACGGTTAGGTTGGGTTTTAGCAGTGAAATTCCAAATTATTTTTATGAAAAACAAGATTAGGACTAATCTCTCTATGAAGTGGACCGGCAGACCCCCCCAGCAAGCCATAAAGGATGCCCAGACCCTGCAATCGTTCTCCCAGTCCTTCGATGCGGCCGGCAACATCACCCAGCTCACCGAGAACGGCATGCTCACGACAAATTACGGCTACGACCAGCTAAGCCGTCTGGTTAGCGAGAACATCGGCGGCTATGGCAATATCACCTACGGCTATGGCAATATCACCTACGGTTATGATTGGTAGGCAACAGAGTAACTCTCGACAATCCCACTACCAACCATACTGACTACTCCTATAACCAGGCCAATCAGCTGACACAGCAGGTGAACGGCTCCGACACCACCGACTTTATTTATAACGCCAATGGCGCCATAACCGGGAAGACCACCGGCTCTGATACAACCAGCAACGCCTATAACGATCTCGACTAGCTCACCGAGGTAGTCACGCCAAGTTCAACGGTGAACTACGGCTGCGACGCGATAGGCAGGAGAATCTCAAGGAGCGAGGGAAGCTCCACAGCTAATTACCATCACAGCGCCAAAACCGACCTCATAGATTACGAAACCGACAGTTCCGGCGCCCTTACTTATTCTGTCAAGCCCTTTAAAAAACACCCGCTCCGCGTAATATAAGTAACCCTCCATAAATAATGACTTTGCATCTTGACAAAATCTGAAAGCTGGGATTTAATACCCCTGAGGGTACTTCCATCTTCGTGGGTATTCTTCGTGCGCTTCATCGCGCTTTTCATCTCTTTTTTCTCGTGTTCAAGGGAGGGCACATGGAAGTAGAAGGGCGGGCGTTTTTCAGCTTAACCATAGGTGTTTGTGCTTCTAGGGCCGAGAGGCTTTCATGAAGTGGATCGTAAGAAAGATCAAGGGGATCGGCAGATGGATCACTCACCTGCCGATGGCTGCCAAGATAATTCTGGGCATAGTAGTCCTGTTGGTGCTCTTCGGGGGCAGCTTCGGCAGCTACAAGATGTATGACTATACGCAGAACGATCCTGAATTCTGCCGCGACTGTCATACGATGAACGTCGCCTGGGACAAGTGGGCCACCAGTGAGCACAGCAAGGTAGGCTGCCACAGCTGCCATACGGTGAGTCCGGTTGGCGGCATGCAGCTGGTCATGAATTATCTGATGGAGAGGCCGGACCGGAACACGAACCACGCTTCGGTCGCGGACAAATCCTGTGAGACATGCCACTACAGCGGCGATCCGCAGTGGGTGCAGGTTGAGAACACCGCCGGGCACCAGACACATGCTGAAGGGCAGAACATTGCCTGCCAGACCTGTCACGGCATGAGGCTTCACAGCTTCCGGCCTACGACAGAGATCTGTGTCGCCTGCCACGCCGACCACGTGGAAGGGCAGGAGAAGGCCATCAAGGTGGAGCAGATGCGCGACATGCATTGTGTCGAGTGCCATCCGTTCCTGAGGGAAGACAGCCCGATGCGGCCGACCAGGGAGACCTGTCTCGGATGTCATCAGAAGCTGCCGAACCAGACGGTGACCTTCCCGGATGACGGCGCGATGGCCTGGGATTGCCGCGAGTGCCACAAACCGCACGACAAGGCGAATCCGGTAGTGGATTGCCTGGGCTGTCACACAACGGTCAAGCAGGAAGGCCTGCACGCGGCCAAGACTCATTCAGAGTCGCGCTGCAAGACCTGCCACAAGCCGCACGAGTGGACTGTAAAGACACGCGAGCAGTGCCTGACCTGTCACCAGGACAAGGTGGAGCATAATCCTGGCGGCTTGTGCGCTGACTGCCACGACTTCAAGACCGTGGCGGGAGCGGCGGCAGCACCGCAGACTCAGCCGACTGACGCCGAGGCGCCAGAGGAGAACCAGGATACACAGGCTAACGCCGAGGATCCCGGGAACCAGGGCTGAGGCAGGGCCGGCGGCGGCGCTGACGTCATAACGAAGTTGTCAGGCTCGTCGTCGAAGAGGGAACGCTGAAGTGAGAAAACCTCGGCGACTGACTCGTGCAAACACGAGTCAGTCGCCGGGAATGACATATTTGAAAGTTTCGTGTACAATGTCTCCCGTTGTTTTCAGGCAACGGCAGACGCGGGCAATATCGCGCCCCTCCGGGGCGCCGGGAATGGTGAAAGGGTATCTATGTGGTATATCGAAGAAGTGCCGTTTTTCTTTTTTGCGAACCTGATCGCTACCATTTTGATTCTGAGTGCACTCGCCTTTGGCATCCCCCCGTTTATCAACTGGTTGATGGATAAAATGCACCAGGAAAACTGAGCCGGTGTGTTTCCGGACGTCAGGACGGCCGGTTGCTGGTTGTGTTTGGGTGATTGAAGTGAGTGAGCAGACGGGACAGACCCTTCCGCGCAAAAGTACAGCCATCCGTGGCTTTATTGCGGGCAAGAAAAGCGTGAATTAACAAAATAATAGCAATTACGTTGGAATAGTAGATTGGCGCTCAGCCTGGGGCGCAGGCATATAAACAAGGAGGAACAGCAAGTGGCCGAAGAAAAAAAACGATACGCGATGGTGATCGACATCCGCAGGTGCATCGCTTGCCATGCGTGCACGGTAGCCTGCAAAGCCGAAATGGCGGTTCCTCTCGAGGTCAACGCGACCTGGATGAAGATCGTTGAGAAGGGCGCTTTCCCGGATGTTCGGCGTTTCTGGCTGCCGCGCCTCTGCAACAACTGCACCGACGCCATCTGCGCCCGTAACTGCCCCACCAAGGCGACATACAAGCGCGAAGACGGAATCGTCATGGTCGATCAGCACCGCTGCATCGGCTGCAAGTATTGCATCGCATCCTGCCCTTACGACGTCCGCTATATCAATCCGCTGAAGAACATCGTTCAGAAGTGCTATTTCTGTTCTCACCGCGTGGACGCCGGCCTGCTGCCGGCCTGCGTGGAGACCTGCCCGACCCGGGCCATGGTCTTCGGGGATACGAACGATTCCAAGAGCGAGATCTCACAGTTGCTGGCATCAAACGCCACCGTCGTGCTCAAGAAAGAGATGCAGACCGATCCGCAGGTCTTCTACATCTCGGCTGACGAGGCTGCGATGTCAAGTATCGAGGAACGTATTAATTATTACACGGAGACAGCATTCATCAAGCTCAGGATCTGAGCGGGCCTAACGTCTAACGGAGGAGAAGAACAGCATGGAGCATGGAGATGTAAATGTCGTCTACTCGGTGGAGCATCAGCTTCCACTGATCATGTATATCGGGCAGTATTTCTTCTTCACCGGCCTGAGCGCCGGCTCGTTCGTCATTTCCGTGATCGCTACCCTGCTGGGTCGCAAGGAGTTCAAGCCGATCGGAAAGATCACTGCCATCCTGGCTCCAGCGCTTCTGATAATTGCGCCGCTCAACCTGATCCTCGATCTGGAGCAGCCCCTGCGGTTCTGGCACCTTTTCCTTTATTACAACTGGGCATCGCCGATCACCTACGGCTCGTTCCTGCTGACCGCTTATCCGATCATGGGTATCATCTACGCGGTCATGGTCTTCACCAACCGGCAAAAAGCAGCCAAAGTCTTTGGTATTCTCGGTATTCCCCTGGCCATCTCGGTACACGGATATACAGGTTTCATCCTGGCGCTGGCAAAGGCGAGATCGCTGTGGAACACGGCGGCCATGCCGACCATCTTTATCGTCTCCGCCATGATCTCGGGAATCGGTCTGGTCGTCATCATCTCGGCGATCAGGTACAGGTGGTTCGACAAGAAGGCAAATGCCGAGCAGAAAGAGCAGGACAAGAAGGTCATCCTGCAACTGGCGCAGATCATGGCCTATGTCATCATGATGGACCTCTTCCTGGTCCTCTCCGATATCCTGGTGCTGCTGACAGCGCACTCTGATGCATACGAGGCCGGCCTGCTCATCCTGAGCGGTAACTTTGCCTTCCTGTTCGTCGGCGTCGAGATAATCCTGGGGTCTTTCCTCCCCATACTGCTCGTGCTTGGGCCGAAGAGCCGCAAGTCACTGACAGCTGCCGTAGTCGCGTCAATCCTGGTAAATATCGGTGTCTACGCCATGCGTTTCGTAATGGTCATCGGCGGACAGACGCCGCCTCTCAGCTGAGTCGAAGGAGCCGGAGAATGAGAAACATAACCCGTAGAGATTTTCTTAAGATGGGCGCGGCCAGCACGGCGGTGCTGGCGATAGAGACCCAGTTCGGCCCCATCGCCGCTGCGGCGGAGCGTCTTATCGAGGGCGGCCGGTCTGTTAACAGGACCTCGGGGCTGCCCCGTTCGTTCCTGCCCAGCACCTGCATGCAGTGTCCCGCCGGCTGCGGCAACATCAGCTATATCGAGGAGAGCCGCGTAGTCAAGATCGGCGGCAATCCCATGCACCTCAGCAACCAGGGCTCACTCTGCGCCCGTGGCCAGGCCGGAATCAACGCGCTTTATGATCCCGACCGCCTGCTGACGCCGCTGAAGCGCGCCAAGGGCGTGCGCGGCAACAACGACTGGATCGCCATCAGCTGGGAAGAAGCTTATGACGAGGTCTCCAAAGCGCTTGCCGCCGCGAGGTCAAACCCCCGCGATTTCGTCTTCCTTACCGACGACCTGGCGCAGGACGACCTGGGCCGCCGTTTCACCTACGCTTTCGGTTCGCCGAATGCCATTGGCTCGACCGGTGTCTACGACGCCAACAAGCTGGTGGGCACGCAGCTGACCTGGGGTAAGGCGGGCGATATGCCCGATTTCGCCAAGAGCAAGTACATCCTGGTCTTCGGGGCCAATCCGCTGGAGAGCAATCCCCAGTTCGTGGGCCTCGCCAAGCGTTTCATCGACGGCATCCAGAAGAACCAGGCCAAGGTCGTAGCCTTCGATATCAGGCTGACCAATACTTCGACCCGCGCCAATGAGATCCATTACGTGAATCCGGGCACTTATGCCCTGCTGGCCCTGACCATGGCGAACGTCATCATTCAGGAAGGCCTGCACGACGCCGCTTTCATCGAGCAGTGGACCAACGTCAGCCCGGCTCAGCTGGCTCAGCACCTTGCCCAGTACACGCCGGAACGCGCCGAGGCCGAGGCCGGGGTCAGCGCCCTGGTCATCCGCCGGATCGCGACAGAATTCGCCGCCACGAAGCCGGCTACGACCATCAGTGACGCGATGCTTTCCAACTACGCCAATGGCGTCCAGAACGAGCGGGCGGTAATGCTCCTCAATATCATCACCGGTAATATCGATACCAGGGGCGGACTCTGCCTGCCGGTCCAGTACGATCTGGCCGAGCCGAGCCCCGCGCCTTCGATGCCGGCGCCGAGTGTGCTCTCCAATCCGCCGGACCTGCCGTTCGCTTATCAGCAGTCCGTCGAAAAGACTATGCAGTCGATCAAGGACCGCAAGCATGCGGTGAACGTACTGATGACCCACGGGGTCAATCCGGTCTACTCCAACCCGGACATGGGCATGACCGAGGATGTGCTGATCGACCAGACCCTGATCCCGTATCACATCGCTATCACCCCGTTCATGAACGAGACCGCGGCTTTGGCGGATATCATCCTGCCGGAGACGACCTTCCTGGAAGACTGGGATATAGAGGTGCGCCCGTCGCCGGAGCTGGTCCCGTATGTCTCGCTGAAGCAGTCGGTGGTGCCGGCGATGGAATCGGCAAAGTCCTTCTTCGAGATAGCGACGCAGCTGGCCGGGAAGATCGGTGGCGGCATGGAGCAGTATTTCGCTTTCAAGACCGTACAGGCATATCTCAAGGCACGCATCGCCAACATCCCCGGCCTGAACCAGGCTGGCGGCCTGGACTACCTGATGCAGCACGGCGTCTGGTACGACCCCAAGACCAAGCCGAATTATGGTTCCTACATGGCCGGCGGTTTCGCGACTCCCAGCGGCAAGCTGGAAGTCTATTCCCAGCAGCTTGCTGACAAGAACTTCTCGGCGCTGCCGACCTACGAGCCGATAGCGACCTTCCGGGATCTGGGCAACAACGAGATGGTGCTGTCGATCTTCGACACCGCTATCCAGACGGATGCCAGGACCGGCAATTGCATGTGGCTCAACGAGATCCAGCACGACAATCCGGTCTGGATCAATCCGGCGACAGCCGCAAGGCTTGGTATCAAGGATGGCGAGACTGTCAAGCTCACGCGTTCGCACAAGTCCGGCGATGCCAAGGAGCGCTCCATCACGTCGACCGCTTATCTGACCGAGGGCATCCATGAAAGCGTAGTCGCCATGGCAAACGGCAACGGGCGCGCGGAATCCGGCGTTGTGGCTGAAGGTGAGCCCATGACAGCCGCCGAGATCGAGGAGATCGAGCCCAACGCGCTGCAGGACGCTAACCTGAAACTCATCTGGTGGAAAGAGAAGGGCGCCGGTATCGGAATTAACGCCAAGCAGATCGTGCCGGTATCACCGGACCCGATCGGCGGCGGACAGGCCTGGGGTGATGTAGTCGTCACTGTCGCCAAAGCCTAGCGTCCGGTATCGATGAATACCGCCGCCGAAGGCGCCGGTAACGGTACAGGGGACGGCAAGCTGGAGATGGCCCGGGCAAGAGCCGGCCTTTATGGGCTCTTGTCGCGTGTGTTCAGCGGCAATCCGACGGCCGGGCTGGTGAAGGGCATGAAGGAACCGGGGATGCAGGAATCGCTGGCATCTTTCGAGGTTCCGTTTGATGAGGAGTTCCTGGCCGGGGACGACGAGCAGCAGGCAGAAGATCTGGCCATCGAATACGCCAGGCTGTTTCTGGCGACGGAGTCGCATATCGCTCCGTATGAGTCGGTTTTTGTGCGTGGCTGGGCTGAAGACAAGCCCCAGTTGTGGGGCGAGGCTACGGTGGAAGTGTCCAGGTTCTACCAGGAAGCCGGCCTCGAACTGCGCGAAGGCCAGACCCCCGATCATCTGGGGATCGAGCTGGAAGCGATGGCGGTCATGGCCGAATGCGAGGCCGCCAGGCGCGAATCGGGAGATGCGGCAGGAGCCGCCAGGCTGGAAGAGCTTCAGCACCGGTTCTGCGAAGAGCACCTGAAGCTCTGGGTGCCGGAATTTTGTGAGGAAGTGCTGCGGCGGACAGAAAGCGGTTTCTATCGCAGCATGGCTGTTTTGACAGCGTCGCTGGTGCGTATGCACTGCGGCGAGGAAACGATTATCGATTAGCTGTGCCGGCAGGCGTCAATATGTTGGAAAGTAAAGGGAGGAACTAAAACAAATGAAGATTCCTAAGCTATCGAAGCCAGTGTGGGTGCTGGTAGGCGTGGTTGTACTCCTGGTGGCCCTGTCGCCATTCCTGTTGCTTGCTCATTACACGACTACGAACCCGAGGTTCTGTCTTACCTGCCACGGCACTGGTGAGACAGCCGATGTCGGCGAGGAGTCGAACATCCATCCCGATTACAGCGACGTCGGCTGCCTCGATTGCCACGCGGAAGACGGCGGCCATTTCGTCACCGATGGATATAAGACCGGCTTTGAGTCCGAGCCTGATCGTGTCAGCGAGAACTGTGTTCGCTGCCATGAAGACATGAAGCAGAAGACGGATACAGAAGGCTTCAAATACAACGAGAAGAATATCCGGATCCCTCACGCCATGCATTTCGGTTTTGGCGCGGTCTGTACCGATTGCCACCGCAACCTGGCTCATGACCTGAACGTCAACCAGACGAACCGGCCGACGATGGCCTACTGTTTCCAGTGTCACCCGGCGACGGACAAGTGCGACAAGTGCCATCCCGACGGCCCGCCTGCCGAGAAGACGACCATCCCGCCGCCGGCCAAGAGGCCCCAGGTGCCATCGGCAGACGCTTCAAGGGCCACCTTCGAGTTGCAGTGCGCCAAGTGCCACGCGCTTTACCCGGTGACCTTGTACTCCAAGGCTGAGTGGGCTCCGGTAGTAGACCGGATGGTAGGCTACACCGGTGCGGATATCAGCCCTGAGGACAAGGCGCTGATCATGGCCTATATCGACGCCGCAGCCAAGCCGTAAGGGTAGTCAGGATACGGCGGACAGCATGACCCGGACTGGATGATCGCGAAACAGGTCCGGAATTAACGGAAGAACACCCAGGGCGGCCGCTTTCAGCGGCCGCCCTTTTTTACCCCGTGAGCGCGCATGCTCTTGTCCCTGATTCCGGCCAAAGTTGACTCAAACGGTTTCCATTGCTACCATTTGGATGTCGCCTCCCCCGGGAGCGATTTTTTTATCCCTCTCCCCATGTTCCCTGAAAAGATCTCCATCAAAAAAGGAATGAGGCCGGAAGATGCTTTCCACTCCCGCCAGTAAAAAGAAAAACGTACATGTGATCGGGCATATAGTGCCGGATACGGATTCCGTCTGTTCCGCCATCGGCTATGCCCTTTTCAAGAACCTGACCGACGAGCGCTTCCTCTTTACCCCGGCTCGGGCAGGCCATATCAACGAGGAGACGAAATTCGTCCTGGAGCGCTTCGGCCTGCCGATTCCAGTGGAGGTCGAGAGCCTGAGCGCCACCGTCAACGATCTTGACCTGCACAAACCGATTTCGGTCAACGTGAGGGATTCCGTATATGCACTGGCCCGCACGATCAGCGAGCAGGGTGTGCGGACGGCTCCGGTCGTGGACGACAATGACCGGATCGCGGGCATCGTGGGCCTGCGCGATATCGCCCAGTTCCACATGACCAGCGGCAGCATGATGGACCTCTCACAGGCTCCCATCAACCTCGACATCTTCCTCAAGACCTGCGACGGCCTGGTCGTAGCCAACACCGGCAAGGCGGATACGCTCGCGGGCAGGGTGATGATCGCATCCATGCAGCGCGGGACACTGCTGAACCTGATGACTGAGGGCGATATCATCGTCGTCGGCGACCAGCAGGATGTCCAGCTGGATTGCATCCAGGCAGGCTGTTCGGCGCTTATCGTCACCGACGGCTCCGAGATAGCCGCGAATATCATCCGCGAAGCCGAGGAAAAGGGTGTGCTCACCATATCTTCGCCCCATCCGGCCTTTGGCACTGTGCAGCTGCTACTCATGTCCGAGCCGGCTTCTTCGATCATGACCCCGAAGCCCGCCACCGCCGGCCTGTACAGCTCGACCGCAGACCTGCGAAAGCTGGTCATCGAATCTGACTATCGCTCCGCCATCGTCGCTGACAGCGACGACAGGCTGATCGGCTTCGTCACCCGGACCGACCTGCTGGATCCCGTGCGCAAACGGGCCATCCTGGTGGACCACAACGAACTGTCACAGGCAATCGATGGCATCGAGGAGGCGGAGATCCTCGAGATAATCGACCACCACCGCGTCGGCGATATCTCGACCGCGGCGCCCATCTATGTGCTGACGGATCCACTGGGCAGCACCTGTACGATAGTCGCCCGGGAGATGTTCCTGCACCAGTTGCAGATCCCGCCGGAGATCGCGGGCGCCCTGCTTTCCGGCATACTTTCCGACACGTTGCTGCTCACCCTGTCCACGACGACCGCGCGGGATGAAGAGATGGCCGCACGGCTGGCGGAGCTGGCTGGCGTCGATATCGATCTATACGGCGAAGAGCTGCTGCGGGCGAGCATCAACATCACCGGCAAGACGGCCGCCGCACTGATCGCCGCCGATTTCCGCAAGGTCCTGATCGGCGGGAAGAAGCTGGGCATCGGCCAGATGATGGTGCTCAACTGTGATGAGATCGATGAGCGTGAGGCTGAGCTGATCGCAGAACTGGACCGCCTGCGGCAGGAAAAGAATTATGACCTGACCGTGATGCTGGTGACTAACCCCCTGAACGCCGAATTCGAGCGGGTGCTGGCATCGGGGGAGACCTGGATTATCGACAAGGCGTTTCCCTCCTGCGAGATCAAGGACGGCGTCTGCCGCATCCCCGGGGTCATGTCGCGCAAGAAGGATTTTATTCCGGCGGTGGGGAAGGTGCTGGGGACGGCCTGAGGGCATATTACGCGGAAAATTGTGCAGGCCTTTTGCAGGCGTGGACAGCTGGATCCAGCGTCAGCCGCGGTAAGCTTCCTTCCGGTGGGCGATCTTGACTACCACCACACAGATCTCTTCATCGTTCACCGTGTAGATGATCCGATAGACTCCCTGGCGAAGCCGGTAGCGTTCCGCTCCCGAGAGTTTTTCGCAACCAGGGGGTCGTGGGTCGGATGCGAGCGGCCTGATACGCCTCAAGATCCGTTCCAGGTCTTTCCGTGGTAGAGTGCGAAGGTCTTTGGCGACGGACCGCTTGAAGCGGAGCTTATAAACGACCATGCTTTTTCAGGTCGTCAAGCAGTTCCTCATAGGAGATGGTGGGTTCGGCTGCCCGGTCGCCGAATGCGGCAAGGTCTTCCTGGTCTTCTTTCAGGGCCATCCGGACAGCATCGTTGACGATTTCCGAGACGGAACGGTTAGTGCTGGCAGCTTTCAAGCGCAGGGCCTGGTGAAGTTCCGGGTCAAAATATATCGTGGATCTTTTTGAGGCTGTTTCAGCCATGACGCATCACCTCTTTCGATGACATTATAGCGTCATGACGTTATAGCATCAAGTAGCTGCTGTTGCCGGTATCCCTCCTCAGAAGTATTCATGTGTCACATACTGAAGTTTCTGTATAAATGAGAATGTAGCTACCGTCATTGACATCGACGGTCAGGCACCCGCCACGGTTTTCTCCATACGTCTGCCATCCAGGCTTGCTGGTACATTCATGAACATCAGGATGCCCTATACCAACGATTCCATCGTACCAGGCCACCAGGAATGGCTCCTTGAGGACCTTCAGTGAGATCTCGTCCGCAGATTTGCGGGCGGCATTGAAATCAATATCTCCATCAATTGTGATATTTATGGTTTCCAAGTCTTTCCAGTCAGGAAATTTCCCTCAAATCATCGCCAGTATGGAATAGATTGTCAATTTGATACCCGAGGCCTTCACCCGCTACCAACCACCCACTTTTTCCACTAATATACTACTGACCGTGCTAGGCGGGGAGCTAGCGGTGCCCTGTACCCGCAATCCGCTATAGCGGGGCTGAATTCCCACCTTCGGGGCAGATTTGCGGGGCCAGTGGCCTTGCCGGCGGTGCTGAAGGCCAGGTCCTGCGCAATGGAACGTCGTGAACCCCGTCAGGTCCGGAAGGAAGCAGCGGTAAGCGATCTCTTTCATGTGCCGCGGGGTCGCCTGGCTGGAGCCGTCTGTCTGGTACACGCCCGTAGTTCTGTTTCAACGGT
Organism: Actinomycetota bacterium; assembly: GCA_016235065.1. Taxonomy (GTDB): domain Bacteria; phylum Actinomycetota; class Thermoleophilia; order BMS3ABIN01; family BMS3ABIN01; genus JACRMB01. The sequence continues at coordinate 161,647 of JACRMB010000007.1, forward strand.
GGGTGCACGGTCATTTTTATTCCTGGAGGTGGGATTCCACCATCCCGGTCGCATGTCCTAACGGTCATGAATCCATGTAAGCCCGAGCGAAGCCAAGGATCCCGGTTTATGGCGCACGTTTCTCTCTACCGCAAATACCGCCCCGCCTCTTTCGACCAGGTGATGGGCCAGGAACATGTCACCCGGACCCTGGTGAACGCCATCGATTCCGGGAAGATCAGCCACGCCTACCTGTTTGCCGGCTCCCGCGGGACGGGCAAGACCTCGACCGCCAAGCTGCTTGCCAAGGCGCTCGACTGCGCCGAAGGGCCCACCTCGACCCCCTGCGGCAAGTGTGACAGCTGCCTGTCGATCAGCGCCGGCACTTCGCTCGACGTCATCGAGATGGACGCCGCCAGCAACCGCGGCATCGACGACATCCGCGATATCCGCGACAAGGTCGCATTCGCCACGGTAGAAGGCAAGTACAAGGTCTATATCCTCGATGAAGCCCACATGCTGACCAAGGAAGCCTCAAACGCATTCCTCAAGGTACTGGAGGAGCCGCCGGGGCATGTCATCTTTGTCCTTTGCACCACCGAGGCCCATAAAGTTTTGCCGACGATCCAGTCGCGCTGCCAGAGGTTTGAGTTCCGGCGTCCCGACGCCGGCATGGTGCTTGAAGTGCTGAAGCATATCGCCGCCGCCGAGGAGATCGAGATCGACGAGGCGGGCCTGGAGGCCATCGCGCGCAGTTCGGCGGGGGCCTTCCGTGACGCCATCGGCGCCCTCGACCAGCTGGCTACCTATTGTGACAAGAAGATCGCCATCAACGATGTGCTGTCGATGCTGGGCACGGTGGAATCGGAGCTGCTCTTTGAGGCCGTCGATATCGCGGCCGCCAACGACGCCCGCGGCGCCTTCCTCTTCGTCAACCGTCTGGCCGACCAGGGCAAGGATTTCGGGCAGTTCTCCCAGGAGCTGGTGGGCCATCTGCGCAACATCTTCCTGCTGCAGCAGCTCGACGATTATCCGCCGGGTATCATCACCACTCCCGCCGAGGATATCTCCCGGCTCAAAGGACAGGCGCGGTTGCTGGCTCCGAACCGGGTCGTCCGTTTTGTGGAACTGCTCACCGACGCCTTATCCGAGATGAAGCGGGGAAGCGATCCGCGCCTGCAGCTGGAGCTGGCTTTTATGAAGATGACGCGGCCGCAGGTGGACATGTCGACAAAATCCCTGTTATACCGCCTCGACCAGATCGAGAGCCGGATGCCGGCAGGCCGGGGACAAGTAAATGGCGGGCAATCTGCGTCCGTGACGAAAGCTGCGCCGGCTGTGAGCAGCGAGTCGGTGAAATCAGACCAGGGATCAGCGGGGATGCCGGGGTCTGATGCAGGAGCCAGCGGGCCAGCGGCCAGGGCATCGGCGAGTGGCGATTCGACCGCGGCAGCTCAGGCGGACGGCGCAGTGCCGCAAGATGAGATGCCATCACAGGGCGAAGAGGCGATCGACGCCGGCGAGTCCGGCGCAGTCGCGCCAGCCGCCGGCAGCGGCGACGCCTTGGCGGAAGAACCTCGCCTGGAACTTTCCCTGGACAAGATCGTGCGCGCCTGGAGTGTGATCCTCAACCAGGTGAAGAAGCGGAAGATACCGCTTTATTCCCTGCTTCAGGAGGCGCGGCCCATCGAGCTTACGGGCAGGGTGCTGGTGCTGGGATTCCCGGCAGGCGCCGAGTTCCACAAGGCCCAGGTGGAGAAGCCCAACTACATAGAAGTTATCACGGACGTGCTCGCGGACATGACCGGTGAGACCCTGAAAATAAATTGCGTGGTGGCCGAGGGCGACGAAGTCTTCGCAGCGCCGCCTGCGCGGGATGACGATACGCCTTCAGCAGACGACGTCATCGCCATGATCAAGGCGGAGCTGGACGCGGAAGAGATTCCTTAGAAAGGAGCAAATATGGCAAACATGAACATGAACAAGATGATGAAGCAGGTGCAGGACATGCAGAAGCAGATGGTCAAGGCCCAGGAAGAGCTGGCGACTCTCGAAGTCGAGGCCAGCGCCGGCGGCGGCATGGTCACGGTCAAGGTGAGCGGCGACCTGAAGATCAACAGCATTAAGATCGACCCCGGCGCCGTCGACCCCGACGATGTGGAGATGCTCGAGGATATGGTCCTTGCCGCCGTCAACGAGGCCTTGCGTTCGGCTCAGGAACTAGCCAGCAACAAGATGAGCGGGGTCACCGGCGGGCTGAACATACCGGGGCTGATGTGAGAGAAGCAGCCGGGCAGGGAAAAGGAAATCGGGAGAAAGTAACGTGTCCCTTTAACTGGCAATTAAGTAATGTGTCCCCCTGATTGAATGTTTCCTGCTCCTGTAGAACAACTTATCGTCGAACTATCGAAGCTGCCAGGCATCGGCCGGCGTTCGGCTCAGCGCATCACCTTTTTTCTGCTGCGGCGTTCGCGCGATGACGCGGCGGCGCTCGCCGAAGCCATCCTCGCGCTCAAAGACAAGATCCATTTCTGCGCCCAGTGTTTCAACTTCACCGACGAGGAACTCTGCGGTTTCTGCCGCGACGCCCGCCGCGACGCCTCGCTGATCTGCGTTGTCGAGGAGCCCAGCGACATCATCCCCATCGAGAAGGGCGGCGAGTACCGCGGCCTTTACCATGTCCTTGGCGGCGCGCTCTCACCGCTCGACGGAGTCGATCCCGAGCACCTGCGCATCAAGGAACTTGTGGCCCGGGTAGAGGCCGGTGGCGTCACAGAGGTCATCCTGGCGACAAATCCCAATACAACCGGCGAGTCGACTTCCATGTATATCGCCGATCTGCTGCGCAGCCAGGTGAGGGTGACGCGGCTTGCCAGCGGCCTGCCGGTGGGCGCCGACCTTGAGTATGCCGACGAAGCGACGGTCAGCCGGGCGATGCTGGGCAGACGGGAACTATGATCAGGTGTCTGGAAGTGCCGCTGCTGCCAGAGCCGCTGTCAAATCCGATCGAAGGCGGAATATTCTCATGAAGCGCGTCGTTCTGAGCCTGCTCTGGTATCTGGCGGTAGTCGTCCTGGTTGATATCCCGCCCATACTTTTATTCTTCCTTATGCACCGGTTCAACCTGCTTGGCAGCCTCGCGCCACAGATCATGGCGACATTCCTCTTCCTCGGGCTGATGGCGGGTCAGGCGTACCTGCATCTGCACCTGCTGAACAGGCGGTTTCCCCAGGACGGGGACAAAAACGCCTGGACGATGATCACCGTCAGCCTGGCGGCCTTCGCCACTTTCTGGATAATCGTCATCGCCCTGATCGCCTGGGCTACAAACCGGTCGACGGGATTCTAGAAGTATCGAGTCAGGGTGCAGGCGCCGCCTCGGGCACTGGCACCGGCGCTATTCCACAGGCCTGTCTCGAGATCGACGAAGCCGAGGTGCCGTCGCTGTAAGTAGTCGTATGGATTACATCCTGGAAGCCGCCGACGCAAGGTCCGATCTCGTCATGGGTGGAGACGACTGTCACTTCGCCAGGGCCTGGGTCATCCTCCACGGTAGCGATGTTCTGGGTACTGCCGGAAGGCTCGGCGGGAGCGCTGCCACCGCTATCCTGGGAACCGGAGGAGGAAGGTGTGGCCTGGGTGGCCGTGGGAGTAGTCTTGCTATCCTCATCCTTCTTTCGCTCACAGCCGCGTCCGATCAGGAATGCTGCCGCGACCAGCGCCAGGACGATAACGATGATGCCGAATATCTTCCAGCGGTTTGTCGGTTGATCAGTCATACCGGGTCCCCTTTCAGACGGCTGTGATTTGCGGTAAGACTACCGGGAAGCTCTCCTGAAATCAAAATTCCTGATCCCGATCGATTAATTCGGGCCCGGGGTGAAGCGTGCATCCATACCCCCGAGAGTGAGATCACTGGCCCAGGTAGAACCAGCCACTACCTGCCTGCTGCTTCCTTAACCTGCCTTCCCCAACAAGGCGGTCCAGCCGCTCCCGCGCTTCGCTCATCTTCAGGGAGAAGACCTCGGAGACTTCGCGCGGGGCTACCTTGCCGTACTTATGCGCGAACTCCAGGATGCTGTCGTCGTCCGCCGTCAGCTCACGGGGCTTCAGCCGATCGCCGGCGAGCCGCTGGAAGGTCGACTCGAAGGCGCTGTAGTTATGGTAGCCGAACATGGCGATCTCCTCGCCTCCGGAGACATGGACCTCGTATGAGGGGAAGCCGGTCACATTGTTATCGCGGCAGAGCTGGAGGTCATCCCGGAACGCCTGTTCGGCGCTGCCGTTCTCGATGTCAGCGAGCAGCCTCTGACGGTCGAGGCCGACCTCTTCGGCGAGATCAGCCTGAACTTCGATGCGATGGATGGGCAGGTGCTCGGCGGCAGCGCCTTCGCGCAGGCGCCGGAGGTACTTGCCCGCCAGCGCCGGATCCTGAAGTTCGGCGGCCTTGTAGGCGATACATGCGGGCCAGGTGGAGCGGAACTCGTCAGCGTAATCGATGAAGACATCGGCGTCGACGGGCATCCCGTGGCGGGCGGCAGCCTGGCGCCAGTGTTCGGCGACCTGTTTGTTCATGTCCGGGCCGCCGATCCGGTTCAGCGGATCCCTGAACTTTGCCGCATCCTCGACCAGGCCGCCCATCCGGTAGACCAGGCGCACCTGGCTGCCATAGACCTCCTGGATCTTGCGGAGCACGGGCTCCGAGCCCCAGCACCAGGTGCAGTAGGGGTCGGAGTAGATGATCAGTACGATTATGGGTTCCATGTTGTTCACATCACCTCGAAAGGCCGCATCATCTCGTTGTCTTCGTGCTCGAGGATGTGGCAGTGGTAGACATATCGCGCTGGCAGTTCAGTGCCTGGCGGCACGGTGAACCGGGCGATGATCCGCAGCACCTCTCCCGGCATGGCGCGGGCGGTGTCCTTCCAGCCGGATTCTTCGGGAGCCGGCGGCATCGCTGGTCCTGTGATGAAATCTTCGAGCACCGGTTTCGGCCCCGAGCCCGTCCGCCACGCTTCCCAGAGTGTCCAGTAACCGGCTGTGTCGAGCGGCTGCCGGTTGACGATCTGGAACTGCACCAGGTGGAGATGCAGCGGATGAGTGTCGGGCGTTGCGTTGATGAACTGCCATATCTCTGTGGTTCCCGCGGCCGGCTTCTCGTCGACCGGGTCGCTGTAGGGTTTGCCGTTGATAAGCAGCTCGGTGATGCCCATGCGGGCGCCGCTCATGCCGCCCATGTCTCCCATGCCGGCCGTATCCGCGCCGTGGGCCATGATGGCACTGGCGTCGAGATTCTCCACCAGGACTATCTCCCTCGCCGGAGTGCCCGGCGTGGCTGCGAGCGGCTCGATCGCGGGCAGTGAAAGCAGGGCGGCCGGGGCCGACCGGTCGTCTCCGGAAAGTGAACCGTTCACCCGGAACTGCATGATCTCGGGAAGAGCTCTGGCGCCGCCCAGCGGATAAGGCGCGGGCGCGTCGTTCCTGAGAGTGATGACGGTATTCTCTGGCAGGGCAGAGAAGTCGAAGATGACGTCGGCTCGCTCCGCCGGCGCCAGCAGCAGCTTGTCGAGCTGGGCTGGTGAGGGCAGAAGGCCGCCGTCAGAACCAATCACGGAAAAAGGCAGAGACTTGCCTGCGTCATCGAACCGGAGGTTGTAAAAGCGAGACTGGGACCCGTTCAGCAGCCGGAAACGGTAGCGCCGGGGTTCCACTTCAAGGTAAGGAAAGGCCCTGCCGTTGACCACCGGCGTGTCGCCGAAGAATTCCATGTTCCAGACGGGATGGATCGTCGTCATTCCCATGGTCGGGTAGAACAGGGTGCCGTCGAAGTTGAAGCTGCGGTCCTGGATCAGGATCGGGATCTCATATTCACCGGACGGCAGGGCGAGATTTTCCTCGTTCTCGTCGCGGACTATGTATAAGCCTGCGAGTCCGGCATAGACATTGAGCCTGGTTATGCCCATTGCATGGTCGTGATACCAGAGGGCGCAGGCGCGGATGTCGTTATGGTAGATAAAATCACCGGCGTTGTATTCCGGCCCGGTGACCGTCGCGCCCGGTGTCGACCAGGCGGCGGGCAGACCGTCATACATCGGCGGCGTCGGCCCGCCGTGAAGATGGGCGATGGTGCGGACCTCGGGAAGGGTCATCCCCCGGTCGATAGTCCGGTCGATCGAGTCGTGAAGCAGATGCGTCGCCGGCAGGCCGTCGTTTATCCATTTGATCCGGACCGGCCGGCCGCGGCGGGCCTCGATGGTCGGGCCCGGAAAACTCCCGGCATAACCCCAGAGTGGCGTCGGCGGCAGCTGGCTGTGGAGCTGCTGGGTGAACTGGGTCAGGGAGATCTCATAATAGTCGCTGCCTGCGTGGGCTCCGGTGTCGGGAGCCAGCATCGGGGGGCGTGGCAACGGGTCGATGAACCGGTCGATATCGGCCGGCAGGCGGTAATCGGCCGTGGTGGTATCGCCGGACGGCGTGTTCGTCTCAGCGCCACAGCCAAGGCTCAGCTGCCAGGGTACCAGCAATCCTGCTCCGGCGGCGGAGCCCAGCTTGAGGAACCTTCTTCTGGTAAGCGCCATCCTGTCGTCCCTGGTTCAGTCGGTTTAATACCAGCGTGCCGTGCTGGTGCGGGTCGGCCATTTCCGCGAATATCCTGGTGTTAGCTTGCCCGCAGATCGCAGATTAACAAACCACGCGATCGGGTAATCATATTTTCACATTCAAATCGGGTCTGTCGAGCGGCGGTTGATCGAACGGCTCTTGCCCGCAGACGCTTGATGAAGGGAGCCAGTATGCCTGTCTATGTAGCGCTCAGCAAGCTGACGGAGGAAGGCAGCAAGACGATCAAGAACAATCCGGAGCGGATAAAGGCTGTGAACCAGGACGTCGAGGCGATGGGTGTCAAGATCCTTTCCCAATACGCGCTGCTGGGACAGTATGATTTCATCAATATCCTCGAAGCGCCGGATAACGATACGATCGTCAGGATGTCGGTGGAGATCGGCTCTCGCGGTTCGGTTCAGATGCAGACGATGCCGGCGGTCTCGATCGACGACCTGATCGCCGACCTGAAGGGCTGATCGCCAGTCTGGTAGAATGTCGGCGTGACTCCGCGCCCTAAAAAAATCAAAAAAACCAGCTACGATGTGGTCATCGTCGGCGCCGGGCCGGCCGGGATCTTCGCCGCTCTCGAGCTGACCCGCAAGAATAGCTGGAGCGTGCTTCTCATCGAGAAGGGTTTCGATATGGAGAAGCGCAAGTGCCCGGCGCGCGGCGTGCAGCCGGTGGGCTGCGAGATCGGCTGCCGGCCCTGCTCCATCACCTGCGGCTGGGGTGGCGCCGGAGCGTTCAGCGATGGCAAGCTTACTCTCTCCCCCGAGGTCGGCGGCTGGCTGACTGAATTCGTCGGCCGCCCGGCGCTCGAGAAGCTGATCTCCTACTGCGACGGCATCTGGGTCGAATACGGCGCTCCCGAGCAAGTTCATGGCACCGACCACGACAAGGTCGAGGAGATCCGCCAGCGGGCCATGCAGGTGGGCTTGCGCCTGGTCGACGCCCCCATACGCCACCTGGGCACCGACCGCTGCCCCCAGGTGCTACAGGCGATGCGGGACGACATCAATGGCAAGGTGGAAGTCGCCACCCGCACCATCGTCCAGAAGATAATCGTGGAGAAGGGGAAGGCGGCGGGTGTCGAACTGAAGGACGGCCAGATTATCAAGGCCAGGGTCGTCATCGTCGCGCCGGGGCGCGAGGGCGCATCCTGGATGTTCGAGGAAGCCCGCGAGCTCGGCCTCGACATGGTCAACAACGCTGTCGACATCGGCCTGCGCGTCGAGGTACCGGCGATCGTGATGGAACCACTGACCAGTGTCCTCTACGAGTCGAAGCTGATGTACTTCTCGAAGAGTTTCGAGGATGAAGTGCGGACCTTCTGCATGAACCCCGACGGTTATGTCTCCCGCGAAGCTTATGGCGACGTGGTTACGGTCAACGGCCACAGCTACAGCGACCGGCAGTCTGGCTATACCAATTTTGCCCTCCTGGTCAGCACAAAGTTCACCGAGCCTTTCAAGGAGCCGATCACCTACGGCATGTCCATCGCCCGGCTGGCTAATCTGCTGGGGGAAGATATCATCATCCAGCGGCTGGGCGACCTGCAGATCGGCCAGCGGACGACGCCGGAGCGCCTGGCCCGCAGCACCATCAAGCCGACGCTGGCCAAGTGTACGCCGGGCGACCTTTCCTTCGTCCTGCCCTTCCGGCACCTGCGGGATATCCTCGACATGCTCGAAGCCATGGACGAGCTCGTGCCGGGTGTCAATCACCGCGAGACCCTGCTTTACGGGGTGGAAGTGAAGTTCTACTCGGCGCGGCTGCAGCTGACCAAAGAGCTGGAAACACAGGTCGGGAACCTGTACGCTGTCGGCGACGGGGCCGGGGTCACCCGCGGCCTGGTGCAGGCGTCAGCTTCGGGAGTCATCGCTGCCCGGGCGGCGATGAAGCGGCTCTAGGGAACAGCTGCCGTATCTTCACGTCGCGCAGGTCATTCCCGCGGCAGCTGTTATATAATTCTCCGGACGGTTCTGAATGGCTGCAATCGTGGACCGCGCGAAATGATCGTGGACCGCGTGAAAGTAATGTGTCACCTTATCTGTGAATTAAGTAATGTGTCCCCCTGGTCGGGGGATTTCCGAAGAGGAGTGTCATGCCAGCGACAGTAGTAGTGGGAACCCAGTGGGGCGACGAGGGCAAGGGGCGCATCATCGACAACCTGGCCGAGAAGAGCCAGATGGTGGTGCGGTTCCAGGGCGGCAACAACGCCGGCCATACGATCGTCAACGATCAGGGTGAATACAAGTTCCACCTGATCCCCTCGGGCATCCTGTATCCTCATGTGACAGCGGTGATCGGCAACGGCGTTGTCGTCGATCCGCGGGTGCTCTGCGGCGAGCTCGACACGCTCAAGGAGCGTGGAGTCTCGTCGGATAACCTGCGGCTGTCCGGGAACGCCCATCTGATCATGCCCTACCACATACTGCTCGACGCGGCCCACGAGACCCAGCTGGGCAAGCGCAAGATCGGCACGACCAAGCGCGGCATCGGTCCGGCCTATACGGACAAGGCCGCGCGCCTGGGTATCCGGGTGCAGGACCTACTGGACAAGAAGATCCTCAGGCAGAAGCTGGATACCGCCATCGGTGAGAAGAACGACTTGCTGGAAAAGGTATACAACAGCCCGGGAGTGGACCGCTTCGAGGTCATGGAGCAGTACGCCGAATATGCCGACAAGCTGTCCCCTTACATCGCCGACACTTCGCTGCTGATCGACAAAGCGCTTCGCCGTGGCGAAGAGGTGCTCTTTGAAGGGGCCCAGGGATGCCTGCTCGATATCGATCACGGGACTTATCCGTTTGTGACCTCGTCCAACCCGATTGCGGGCGCTGCCTGCGTCGGCGCCGGCGTGGGCCCGACCATGATCGATGAAGTCACCGGCGTCTGCAAGGCCTATACCACCCGCGTGGGCGAGGGACCGTTCCCGACCGAACTCACCGACGAGCTGGGCGACCACCTGGTGGACAAAGGAAACGAGTATGGCACCACGACCGGCCGCAAGCGCCGTTGTGGCTGGCTCGACCTGGTCATCCTCAAATACGCTGTGCGCCTCAACGGCCTTACCGGGCTCGCCATCACCAAGCTGGATGTGCTCTCGGGGCTCGACCAGATCAAGGTCTGCTCCATGTATGAATACGAACACGACGGCCACAGCGAGAACTTCGTCGATTTCCCATCGCACCAGTCGACTTTCTACCACTGCAGCCCGGTCTATCAGACCCTGCCAGGCTGGAAGGAAGACATCAGCGGCGTCCGCAAGCTTGCCGACCTGCCGCGCGAGGCGCGCGATTATCTCGATCTCATCTCCGAAGAGGCGGGCGTGCCGGTGAAGATGGTCAGCGTCGGTCCCGGAAGGGACGAGCTGGTAGAAGTCTAGTACGGCCGGCGGCCGCGGGATTCAAGCCGCACCGTGAGCCAACGCTGTCCCACCGGCCCGGGGCGGCAGGCAGGAGACGAATTGCCGGAATCTCCGGGCATCACGATGGGCAGGACCAGCGCCTGGGTGGCGCTGTCGGTCATCTGTTTCGGCATCTTCCTGGCGGCGCTGGACCAGACCGCCGTCTCGGCGCTGCTTCCCACCATCATCAAGGATTATGAGGGCGCCTTCTCGCCTACCGCCGTCGAGCGCGCCGGCTGGATAGTCACCGCCTACCTGGTCGGCTACACGGTGGTCATGCCGGTCATGGGCAGGCTGGCCGACCTGCTCGGGCATCGCCTGCTCTTCAATATCTCTATCCTTATCTTCATGGCCGGCTCGGTCATGTGCGCCATGGCCCCCACCCTCAAATGGCTGGCCGTCTTCCGGGCAGTGCAGGCGGTCGGCGGCGGCGCCATAGTCCCCATCGCCATGGGCATGGTCGGCATCGGGTTCAGCCGCAAAAGCCAGGCGCTCGCCATCGGCATTTTAGTATCCGCCGGCGAAGCCGGCGGCGTCATCGGCCCCCTTTACGGCGCCTTCGTATCGCAACCGATGGGCTGGCGCTGGATCTTCTGGATAAACATCCCCCTGGGGCTGGCGGTAATGGCCGTCGTCCGGATGCTGGTGCCCAGCTGGCCGCGCCGGCGGGTCTATATCGACTACCGGGGCGCTGTGCTGCTGGCGATGTTCCTGACCGTCATCACGGCGGCGCTTTCGGGGCAGCGGACCGTGGGCTGGTATCAGTTCGTCTTCCCGATGCTGGTCCTGGGCGCGGCGCTGCTTGCCGCCTTCATCTGGGTGGAGAGGGGGCAGGAACATCCGACTTTACGCCTGGACATGTTCAAAAACCGGACCTTCTCCGCGGCCAATATCGCCAACCTGATGGAAGGCGTGGCCATGATCACCGCCCTCATCCAGGTGCCGATGTTCGCCTATACCACCGTGGCGGCGACGCCCATCGAGGGCGGCCTGCTGGTGATCCGCATGACCGTGATGATCCCCATCGGCGCCGTAATCGGCGGCCTGCTTATCAACCGCATCAGCCACCGCTGGACTGCGGCGGCTGGATTCGCTTTGGCTGCTATTGGCCTCTTCCTGGTCAGCCGCTGGACCGCTGGTGTCAGCAGTGCCGTACAGACCCGCGACCTGATGATCGCCGGCTTTGGCTTCGGCCTCAACAGCCCGGCGCTGGCGGCAGCCGTGGTCGGATCGGTCTCACGAGGAAGGCTGGCGCTCGGTTCAGCCATCCACATCGTTTTCAAGACTACGGGAATGATGGTAGGTCTGGCAGCTCTCGGTGGCTGGGGCATCTACACCTTCGAGAGCAACATCGGCCTGGAAGGCGTGCCGCTGCTTCAGAAGAATGAGAGCTGGAATGAGATGAGAAGCCGCATCGAGGCGGAATTATACCGGCGCAGCGAAGACGCCATCCTGCTGGTGCTGAACCGCTTCTTCCTGGTGGCGGCGGCGATGTGCGCCCTGGCGATCATACCAGCGTTGATGCTGAGGGTGCAGGGGGATGAAGAGGAAGCGGTGTCACAGGCAGGCGATCCAGCCCAGCGGGGAAGTTGACCAGGACGTGCGGTGGCCCCGACTGGGTACTTCCTAGACGTTGAATCTGAAGTTGACGATATCGCCGTCGGCGAACTCGTAGTCCTTGCCCTCCAGCCGCAGCGTCCCCAGCTCTTTGGCTTTCGCCATGGTGCCGGCGGCGATGAAATCCTCGTAGCTGATGGTCTCGGCCCGGATGAAACCCCGCTCTATGTCTGAATGGATCTTGCCCGCCGCCTTGACCGCGTGGGTGCCCTTGCGGATGGTCCAGGCCCGGACCTCGTCCTCGCCCACAGTGAAGAACGAGATCAGGCCGAGCAACTCGTAGGCTTCGCTGATCACCCGGTTCATCGCCGGCTCGGCGATGCCCAGGTCTTCGAGGAAGACGGCAGCTTCTTCCGGCTCCAGCCGCGATATCTCCATATCGATCTCGGCCGGCAGCGAGAAGACGAGGGCGTCCTTGCCGGCATAGAACTTTTTCAGCGCGTCGATCTGCGCATAGGTCTTCTTGCTCGAGATCTCGTCCTCTGCCGTGTTCAGCACGACCAGCTCTGGTTTGAGCGAGGCGAACATCAGCGAGCCGATGGCTTCGCGTTCCTTTTCCGTGAGGGAGAGGTTTCGCAGAGGCTTTTCTTCCTCGAGTAGCGCCAGGCACTTCTGCAGCACGTCGCGCTCCGGCTCCAGGCCGTCGCCGATGCCTTTCTTCATGGAGTTGGCGATGCGTTCGAGCCGGGTTTCCACAAGCTCCAGGTCGTGGAAGACCAGCTCCAGCTCCATGGCGGCGGCGTCGCGGGCGGGGTCGACCTCGCCGTCAGGGTGGACCACGCTGTCGTCCTCGAAGGCGCGGACCACGTGGATGACCGCGTCACATTCCCAGAGTTCGTTGAAGACGGCCGTCTTCTGCTTGCTGCCCGAGATCCCCCGGGAGAATCCGGTGATATCGACGCACTGGACATCCGCGAAAATGGTCTTTTTTGGTTTGAACATCTCCGAAAGCCGGTCGATTCGCTGGTCGGGCACCTTGATGACGCCGACGTGATGGTCTGTTCCCAGAGGATTGGGATAGGCGGCTGTTTCCAGCTCCTGCCTTGTGAGAGCGTTGAACACGGTTGTCTTGCCCGCGTTCGGCAGCCCGATGATGCCCAGCTTCATCTTTCGGCCTTCCTCGAATTGATGGAAGAAGTATCTTAGCATGACTCGGCGTCAGAGCCGGAAAAACGGGTATTTAAAAGGAGGAAGTAAATATTAACGATAGCTGTTGGGCAGATGACTATGCATCCGGGCGGAACCGGCGGAATCGCCGGAAGAATTGAATATTCCCGGGGTCGTCTTCGCGGACGATCCGGGTCAGGCAGGGCGGTCATGCTGGCAGCAGCGATCCTGCTGTCAGTTTTGGCCGCATTGATCTACCTGACATGCGAGGACACCGCCAGCGCCGACACCATCATAACCAGGATTTCGACCAGCTCCGCCGGGGCGCAGTCCAACGGTCCCAGCCATGACGCTTCGGTTTCCGCGGACGGCCGCTATGTCGTCTTCAGCTCCCTTGCCGGCAACCTGGTGACCGGCGACACCAACGGCGTCAGCGATATCTTCCTCAAGGATACCCTGACGGGAACCACGACGCGTGTATCCACCGACTCGGGCAGCGGCCAGGCCAACGGACAGAGCCTGTTCCCGGCGATCTCCGCCGACGGCCGCTACGTCGCCTTCGAGTCTGACGCTACCGGCCTCGTGGCCGGAGACTCCAACAGTGCCAGGGACATATTCCGCAAGGATACCCAGACCGGCGCGACGGTGAAGATCTCAACCGATACTGCCGGCACTGCGCAGGGAAACGGCGCCAGTGAGATCGCGGCCATATCGAGCAACGGCAGCCGCGTGGTCTTCCGGTCGGATGCGTCCAACCTGGTGGCGAGCGATACGAACGGTACCACGGACATCTTCCTGCGCGATACCGGAGCGGGAACGACCGCGCTGGTATCCACCGACACGGCTGGCGCTGAGGCCAACGGCCAGAGCGGACATACCTACGGCCCGGCGATCTCAGGCGACGGCCGCTTTGTCGCTTTTGAATCAGCTGCCACTAACCTGGTCACCGGCGATACGAACAGCTTCAGGGACATATTCCTTAGAGACACACAACTCAATACCACGACTCGCGTGTCTGTCAATACCACTGAACTGCAGGCGGCCGGTGGCGATAGCCTGTTCCCCTCGCTGTCGAGCGATGGCCGCTACATCGCCTTCAGGTCGGAAGCAGTCAACCTTTCAGCGGATGCAGACACGAACGCCGGCATCAACACCGGTTCCGATATCTTCGTCCGTGATACCCAGCTGGGAGTGACCAACCGGGTGTCGACAGGACCGGCGGGCGAGCAGGCCAACAACGCCAGCTGGGATCCGGCGATCTCGCCCGATGGCAACTACGTCTCCTTCAGCTCCGATGCCACCAACCTGGCGCCGGCTGCGACACTCGGGGTCTTTCAGGTCTTCGTCAAGAACGTCCAGAGCGGCGCGGTCGTGCTGGTTTCGGCCGACGGCGCCGGCAATGAAGGCAACAACTGGAGCCTGGGGCCGGCACTTTCAGATGGTGGCCGCTTCGTCGTCTTCGAATCCATAGCCTCCAACCTTGTTGGCGGGGATACCAATCTCGTAGAGGACATCTTCATAGTCGACACCGGCATGGCCCGGAACGGTGGCACCAATTATTTTTGGACCTGGTATGACAACCTCGGCGGGCAGAACTGGGTCCTGATGTCGAACCCGGACTCCGCTGCCGCAGATCTGAACTACGACCTGGCCATCGGCGGCACGGTGCGGCCGCTGGGTTCTCTGGGTGGCACGCCCGGCCAGGTGCAGCCGGGGCAGACTCTCTACGCCCAGTATCCGTTTCTCCTGGGTGGGCCCGTAGATGTGGGGACCGTGGAAGCCTCAGGCGGCCTCACCAGCCAGCGCATCCTCTGGCCGTCTGGCGGCGATTCGCTGGAAGAGGTGCTGGGCACTGAGGCGACGAAACTCTCCAGCCATTTCTACTGGACCTGGTATGACCAGCAAACAACCGGCTTTATCAACTGGGTGATGATATCCAATCCGGTGAACGGCACGCCGGTCTATTATGAGATCAGGGTCGCAGGCGCGATCCCTGCCGCTTCCGGGGCCACCGGCATAATCAAACCTGGCCTGAACGCCACGCCGTTCTTCCCCGGGCTTCAGGGCGGCCCGGTGGAAGTCTACGCATGGATATCCGAGACAGACCCTTCAGGGACGGTACAGCTGAAGGCCCAGCCGGCGCCGGTGATAGCCTCCCAGCGGGTGCTGTCAGGCGGCGGGCCCGCGTTCAACGAGGTGCCGGGTATCCCCGTGACCGAACTCTCCGGCGACTACCTCTGGACCTGGTATGACAATCACAGCGATGGGGCGCAGAACTGGATCATGATCGCCAACCCCGGCGATACTGGAACCAACCCTGGTCAGGCCGCTATGCATTACGAGATCTGGATAGGCGGCGCCATGGTCCAGAATGACACCACCGGCGGTGGCACCATCCCGGCCGGCGGCTTCATCTTCCCGACTTTCGGCGCGCCGGATGTCGCCGAAGCCGACGGGCCTGTACGGGTCAAGACATTCGCGGATGCCGGCCACACAACAGCAATGCCGGCCGTCGCTTCCCAGCGGGTGCTGTGGGGGCCTTCGTTCGAGGAGGTTCCCGGTCAAAGATTCTCTGCCCTGGCTTCGACCTGGCACTGGACCTGGTACGACCAGTCGGCCGCCGGCGTCGGTAACTGGGTGATGGTGGCGAAGCCCGACCCGCTCGACGCCACGCCGGTCTATTACAAGGTGCTCGTCGGCGGTGTGGTACAGCAGCCGTGCACCCAGATTCCTCCCTCGGGCAGGGATATACCCGCATTCCCGGGAGAGATCGGCGGCCCGGTCGAGGTCAAAGGCTATCTCGACAGCGGCTGTACGACTACGCCGGCTAGCGTGATGGCCTCCCAGCGGGTGCTCTGGAAGGGATACTTCAACGAGACCCTGGGAACGGTCATCCCCTGAGTGGGTTTGGGCGCCTGCTGACTGAATCCCTTGAGCAGCCATCCCCGGCAGGATAGAATAGCTGCCGGTATCTGAGCAACATCCCAAAGGAGTTTTTCCTTGAAAGTACTTGTGATCGGGTCAGGAGGCAGGGAGCATGCCATCGTCAGGAAAGTGGTGGCCAGCCCTCTCGTGGACGAGGTCCACTGCGCTCCCGGCAACGCCGGCATCTCCCGCCAGGCGGTCTGCCATTCCATCGCCGATTCTGACATCCCCGGGATCCTCGGTCTGGCCAAGCAGCTCGAGCCTGGCCTGGTCGTGATCGGCCCGGAAGCGCCGCTCTGCGCCGGTCTTGGCGACATCCTGCGGGATGAGGGATTCAAAGTCTTCGGGCCGGGGCGCGAGGCGGCCAAGTTAGAAGGAAGCAAGGCTTTTGCCAAGGAAGTCATGATAGCGGCGGGTGTGCCAACTGCTGACTACGAGCGTTTCGTCGAGTACCAGGTGGCCATGACCCACCTTTCCGCCATAACCTATCCGGTTGTCGTCAAGGCCAACGGGCTTGCCGCAGGCAAGGGCGTCATCATCGCCGAAGCCATGGAGGAAGCCGAGGACGCCCTCAAGACCTGTTTCATCGACCGCTCATTCGGCGACGCCGGCCTGGACGTGCTGGTGGAGGAATGCCTCGTCGGCCACGAATGCTCGGTCCTGGCCCTTTGCGACGGCGAGACCATCCTGCCGCTGGAACCGGCGCAGGATTACAAACGTATCTATGACGGCGACAGCGGCCCCAACACCGGCGGCATGGGTTGCTACAGCCCGGTGCCGCGGGTTCCTTCCCAGCTCGTGGATGAGATCATCGAGATGGTTCACCGGCCGACAGTGGCCGAGCTGGCCCGCCGTGGCATCGAGTTCAGGGGAGTGCTCTACGCCGGCCTGATGCTGACCCCGGACGGCCCCAGAGTGCTCGAGTTCAACACCCGCTTCGGCGATCCCGAGACCCAGGCGATCCTGCCGCGGCTGGAGAACGATCTGGTGGAGCTGATGATCGCCTGTGCCGACGGCACCCTCTCGGAACATAGCCTCAATTGGAAGGAAGAGCGCTGCGTTAGCGTGATCATGGCTTCCGCCGGTTACCCGCTCTCTTCGAGCAAGGGTGATGTGATCAGCGGTCTCGATCTCGACGGCGGACTGCCGGGAGTCGAGGTCTTCCATGCCGGCACCGACGAGGAGGAAGGCCGCTTCTTCACCAATGGCGGCCGGGTGCTGGCGATAAGCGCCCTCGACCACACGTTCAGCGGCGCCAGGGCGAAAGCTTACGAGGCGGTCGGCAAGGTCCGGTTTGACGGGATGCAGTACCGGCGTGACATAGCCGCGGAACCGGCTCGCGGGGAAGGCTGATCTGCAGGAAGCGGCAGCTCGCGGAAGACCGATCTTTATAACCAGCGCCTGGAGCCAGGGATAAACCTCAAAGGAGGACTCAGATGCCAGACACGTGTGAAGAGCTTGAGCCCATGCTGAAGGAGATGGATTTCGGGGCGGTCCTGGTGGGAGTGGTCATGGGCAGCGAGTCCGACCGCGAGGTCATGCAGGCCGCCGTCGACGAGCTGGTCCGCTGCGGCATCCCCCACGAAGTCAACGTCATCAGTGCCCATCGCGACCCCAGGAAGCTGGCCGCATATGCCGAAGGTGCGGCGGGCCGCGGACTCAAGATAATCATCGCCGGCGCCGGCAAGGCGGCGGCCCTCCCCGGGGTGGTCGCTTCCATGACCAGCCTCCCGGTCATCGGCGTGCCCATCCAGACGAAAGACCTGGGCGGCCTTGATTCGCTGCTCTCCATCGTGCAGATGCCTCCGGGCGTTCCCGTCGCCTGTATGGCCATCAACGGCGCCAAGAACGCGGCGGTGATGGCGGCGCGGATACTGGCGGTGGTCTGACGAAGACGGCGTTCGAGGTGTGAGGACGCAGTTACTTCTCCGGACCGATTCGTTTTCCCATAATCGGGAATCTACTTTATAAGGTGATTCTCATCGATGTTCCGTCGCAGCCCGGACCAGCGGTGGGAGATATCACGCGGTCAACTGGAATCGGGAAAACGAGGGTACCGGCATGAAACAGAAGATCAAAAAGACCGAGGCGGAATGGCGGCAACAGCTCACGCCCGAGCAGTATCGGGTGTGCCGGGAGAAAGGAACGGAGACGCCGCACACCGGCGACTGTTCGATTCCCGCCAGGGAAGGCATCTACCGTTGCGTCTGTTGCGGCAATGAGCTCTTCGATGTCAGGAACAAATTCGTGTCCGGGACAGGCTGGCCCAGCTTCTGGGAGCCGGCATCCGAGGATGCCGTCGAATATGAGACCGACACCAGCCATGGCATGAAGCGGGTCGAGGTGAAGTGCGCCGTCTGCGACGCACACCTTGGTCATGTGTTCGAGGATGGGCCGCTGCCGACCGGCAAGCGATTCTGTATCAACTCTGTGGCGCTTGAAAAGGCGTAGCCCGGCGGCGCCAGTCGCAGGTGTGTGCTCGGCTGGTTCAAGGCACCGGATCAGTCTGGCCGGCTCATGCCGGCCGGGTGGGCACCGGCTCAGCTGCAGCTGAATCCGCCGTGTTTTTCGTTGTAGCGCTGGTGGTATTCCTCGGCACGGTAAAAGGCTCCTGCGGGGACGATCTCGGTGACGATCGGCCTGCCGAAACGGCCGCTGCCTTCCTGCCTGGCCAGTGAATCGCGGGCGGCCTGCTCCTGTGCCGCATCAAAGAAAAAAACTGCCGAACGGTACTGGCTGCCGCGGTCAGGACCCTGCTGGTCCCTGGTGGTCGGATCGTGTATCTCCCAAAAATGGTCCAGCAGCCTCTCGTAGGTGACCCGTGATGGATCGTATTCGACCAGCACGACTTCGGCGTGCCCGGAGCGGCCGGTGCAGACATCCTCGTAGGTGGGATCGTTCAGGCTGCCGCCGGAATAACCAGCGGTGGCGTCCACGACGCCCTCAATCCGGCGGAACGTCGATTCCACGCCCCAGAAGCAGCCGGCGCCGAACATGGCTTTTTTGGTTGACATGATATCTCTCCTGAAGTTATCAGCCATCCGTGGCCTGACGGCGGGTGGATGGCCTCGATAGACGATCCCTCGCGCCCTGTCATTTTTTTAGTTTCATGCTGGAAGCACTGGTTTATATATACCCTTAAACCGTGGTCCTGAGCATGAGTCCCGGGATTCCGGGCCTGCGTCAAACCGCTGTCAACGATCAGGGGAAAGTATTCTTTCGATGAAGTCTTCGCGGATGCCGGGTTCGCGCAGCCGGTCCTCACTGACCGCCGGCAATGTGGGATTGGCGGCTATGAAAGCGCCGGCCCAGATTCCCGGACCGAGGCGATCCTGTGCTCCCTGCGTGCTTTGGACCCCCACCTGCATGCCGCAACTCGGCGAGCGGCTCTTGAAGATAAAGCCTCGGAGGTTCTCCCGGGCAAGCTCCGGCAGGCGCCGCCGGATCCAGTCGAGCATCTGGCCGGTATGGTCGATCCCGGTCTGTGCCGTCACCAGGCGCGGGCTTCCCGGTGTCCCCGTGAGCGGCGGCTCTTCTGCCGCGACCATCAACTGCATGGGCTCACGAGGGACTCCCAGACCGGCTTCCACCTCGGGGCAGACCGGCACCCATTCGACCAGGAAGCCCTGCTTCTCTAACTGGGAGCCCAGTGTCTCCATCAGGAAATCGTCCCTTTTGTGCCCGCCGTCATAGCGGACTTCTTCGCCCAGGAGGCAGGCGCTGATGCCCAGCTTGATAGTTTTCCATGATGCATTTCCCATAATGTGATTTTAACAGCAGCCGGAGCAGGTCGCCCATTTGCGGAGATGTCAGGCGGATGCGTTCCCGGGGTGGAAACTGACGCCCGTTCGTTAAATAATAAGGCTTGTTGGGATCGGCTGCTTTTGTAACCTGTCCCTTTAATTATGAGATAAGTAATGTGTCCCCCTGGTTTTGGAGGTTTTTTGATTCCCAAGTATTCACGCACGGAGATGGCTTCCATCTGGAGCGACGAGAGCCGTATGGCTACCTGGCTCGAGGTGGAGATCGCCGTCTGCGAGGCCTGGGCCGAGCGTGGGCAGATCCCGGCTGACGCCCTGGCCGAGATCAGGGAGAAGGCCGCTTTCGATGTGGCCAAGGTGCTGGAGATCGAGAAAGTGACCCGCCATGACGTCATCGCCTTCCTGACCAACGTGGGCGAGCATGTTGGCGAATCTTCCCGGTACATCCATTACGGCATGACTTCTTCGGACATGCTGGATACCGGGCTCGGGCTGCAGCTACGCGCTGCCAGCGACATCCTCCTGCTCGACCTGCGGCATCTGCTGGGAGTCCTGAAGAAGCGGGCGTTCGAACATCGCGATACCGTCATGATCGGGCGCAGCCACGGCATCCACGCCGAACCGGTGACTTTCGGGCTCAAACTGGCCGTATGGTGTTTCGAGATGGCCCGCAACATAGAAAGACTTGAGCGGGCCCGCGAGGCGGTGGCGGTCGGGCAGATATCCGGCGCGGTCGGCACTTATGCCATGATACCGCCCGATATCGAGAAAGAGGTCTGCCACAAGCTGGGGCTGACTGCGGCGCTGGCTTCGACCCAGGTCATCCAGCGCGACCGGCATGCCGAGTATATGGGCACCCTGGCGGTCATCGCCTCTACCATCGAGAAGATGGCGGTGGAGGTTCGGCACCTGCAGCGGACCGAGGTGCTGGAAGCCGAGGAGGCGTTCAAGCCCGGCCAGAAAGGTTCCTCCGCCATGCCCCACAAGCGCAATCCGATCATCAGCGAGCGGATGTGCGGCCAGGCTCGGATCATCCGCGCCAACGCCATGGTGGCTTTCGAGAACAACGCCCTCTGGCATGAGCGCGATATCTCCCACTCCTCCGCTGAGCGGGTCATCCTTCCCGACAGCACCATCCTGCTTGACTACATGCTCCATAAGTGGGCCGATACCATGGACAACCTCATCGTCTATCCTGATAGGATGGAACAGAATCTCTGGTCCAGCTACGGGTTGGTCTTCTCCCAATCGGTTCTGCTAAAATTGATAGACAACGGGCTCTCCCGCGAGGAGGCCTACAGGGTCGTCCAGACCAGCGCCATGAAGGCGTGGCAGGAAAAGACCAGTTTCAAAGACCTGATATCTCAAGACGAAACCGTTAGGGCATCGATCGACGAAGCCGAGCTGGAAAGCTGCTTCGACCCCGCCCGCTACCTGGAAAACATCGGCGCCGTCTTCGCCCGCCTGGAAAAGCTGGAGATCCAGTGACGCGGATCGATTCCATGAACGGCAATCTCCATGACAGCAACCTGTCCCTTGTCCATGAATTAAGTATTGTGTCCCGCTGGTTCATAAGTAATTTGTCACCTGGCTCAGGAGCCGCAAAATGACAGTTGAGAAACTTTACGAGGGCAAGGCAAAGATCATCTATTCCACCGAAGATCCCGAGTTGATCTCGCAGAAGTTCAAGAACGACGCCACAGCCTTCGATGGCAAGAAAAAGGGCCAGATCGAGCACAAAGGCGTCCGCAACGCGGCTATCACCACGCGGCTGTTCAAAGTGCTCGAAGAGCAGGGCATCATCACCCAACTCGTGGAACAGACGGCCGATGATACGCTGCTCTGCAAGCGGCTGGAGATGTTCCCGGTGGAGGTCGTGGTCAGGAACTACGCCGCCGGCAGCATCTGCAAGCGCCTCGGTTTCGAGGAAGGCCACAAGATGAAGAAGCCGATGCTGGAATTCTTCCTCAAGGACGATTCCCTGGGCGACCCGCTTATCACCGACGCCCACATCGAGGAGCTGGAGCTGCTGACCCTGGCCGAGCGTGACGAGATCGAGCAGCTGGCGCTCAAGATCAACGATTCGCTGGTGGGTTTCTTCGCCGAGCGCAAGGTGCTGCTGGTCGACTTCAAGCTGGAGTTCGGCAAGGACAGCGAAGGACACATCGTCCTCGGCGACGAGATCAGCCCCGATACCTGCCGTTTCTGGGATGCCGATTCGCGCGAAAAACTGGACAAGGACCGCTTTCGCCGCGACCTGGGCGGAGTCGAGGAAGCTTACGAAGAGATGCTCAAGCGGGTAAACCAATAGCCGGGGTTTGACCCCAGGGCGAGGTGATGATGAAGGCTAAAGTCTATATAACTCCAAAGGCGGGAATCCTGGATCCGCAAGGGCTGACCATCGAGCGCTCGCTGCCGGCGCTGGGCTTCGAGGGTGTCTCCAACGTGCGGGTCGGCAAGTATATCGAGCTTGAGCTTCCCGACGGCGACGCTGGCGAGGCTGTCGACCAGATGTGCCACAAGCTGCTGGCGAACCCCATCATCGAGGACTTTGAATTCGAGCTAGTATCAGAGTAGTGGCTGCCTCTCAACAGACTGAAGTAGAATCCGTCCGCTTCGGGGTCGTCGTCTTCCCCGGCTCCAACTGCGATGCTGACTCATATGACGCCGTCCGCACCTTCGCCGGCGCCGATGCCAGCTATCTTTGGCACAAGGACAACGATCTCGGCGAGCTTGACTGTGTTATCCTCCCCGGCGGTTTTTCCTATGGCGACTACCTGCGCTGCGGCGCAATCGCCCGCTTTTCCCCGATCATGAACTCTGTCAGGCGTTTTGCCGACGATGGTGGTCTGGTCATAGGTATCTGTAACGGCTTCCAGATCCTGCTGGAAGCGGGGATGCTTCCCGGCGCCATGCACCAGAACGAAGGCCTCAAGTTCGTCTGTAAACTGGTGAACCTCAGGGTCGAGAATAATGAGACGCCTTTCACCACAGGTTATGAACCTGGTCAGATCATAAAAGTCCCTATCGCCCATCACGAGGGCAACTATTTCATCGACGAGGCCGGGCTTGCCGAGATCGAGGCCAACGGCCAGGTCATCGTCCGCTATTCGGACGAAACCGGTGAGACCACGAAGGCAGCGAACCCCAACGGCTCCCTTGGCAACATCGCCGGCGTCTGCAACCGGGAGCGCAACGTCTTCGGCCTCATGCCTCATCCCGAGCGAGTCTGCGACGAGATCGTCGGCGGCACCGACGGGCGCGGCGTCTTCGAGTCGATAATCAGCGCGGTCACGGCAAAGGCGGCAACAAGATGAGCTCCATCGGGCGAATCCATAAATGCGGCGCCTCCTTGCATATGTGGCGCAGCCCGCGGAATGGGCGTCTTTCATGAGCGCCACCAACCAGAAACCCGCGTACGAACTCCTGGGCCTGAAAGAAAAGGAATACCAGGGAATCTGCGACGCCATGGGCCGCGAGCCCAACTACACCGAGCTCGCCGTCTTCTCGCTCATGTGGAGCGAGCACTGCGGCTACAAGCATTCGCGGCCGCTGCTAAAGAACCTGCCTACCGAGGGTGAGCGCATCCTCCAGGGTCCCGGCGAGAACGCCGGCATCATCGACATCGGCGAGGGTCAGGCCATCGCCATGAAGATCGAGAGCCACAACCATCCTTCCGCGATAGAGCCTTTCCAGGGAGCCGCCACCGGCATCGGCGGCATCGTCCGCGACATCTTCGCCATGGGCGCGCGGCCGATCGCCAGCCTGGACCCGCTCCACTTCGGGCCGCTGGAGAAAAACCGCCAGAAATATCTGCTGGAGGGCGTGGTCGAGGGCATCGCCGCTTATGGCAACTGCATGGGCATTCCCACAGTCGCCGGCGAGATCCACTTCGAGGATGCTTACGAGGGCAACTGCCTGATCAATGTCATGTGTGTCGGCCTGGTGGAGCAGGACAAGATCTTAAGGGCCAAGGCCGAGGGGCCGGGCAACCTGGTGCTGCTCTTCGGCTCGACTACCGGCCGCGATGGCATCGGCGGCGCCAGCATCCTGGCTTCCGCAGAGTTCGACGAGACCGCTCAGGAGAAGCGCCCCACCGTCCAGGTGGGCGATCCCTTCACAGAAAAGAAACTGCTGGAAGCCTGCCTCGAGATGCGCGACAAGGGGCTGCTGGTGGCGTTGCAGGACCTGGGGGCCGCGGGACTCTCCAGCTCCTCCAGCGAGATGGCCAGCAAGGGCGGAGTCGGCATCGACATGGATATCTCCAGAGTGCCGCTGCGCGAGCAGGACATGGAACCTTTCGAGATCATGATCTCCGAGTCGCAGGAACGGATGCTGGCAGTGGTCACTCCCGAGCTGGAGGCAGAAGCCCTGGCGGTCTGCGAAAAATGGGACCTGGACGCTGTCATCATCGGCAAGGTGACCGACACTAAGCGGCTGCGGGTCTTCCTCGGGGACGAGATGGTCGCCGACATGCCGGTGGACGCTCTGGTCGACGACGCGCCGACCTATATCGTCGAGGCTGTGCGGCCGGCCCACGAGGTTGACGAGCCGCTCGCCGAAGACCATTACCATCAGCCAACCGACCTCAACGAGACTTTGACCACCCTTTTACGCTCTCCCAACATCTGCGACAAGCACTGGGTCTACGAGCAATACGACCACATGGTCCAGACCAACAACGCCGTCTGGCCCGGCGCCGAGGCTGCCGTGCTGCGCCTCAAGGGGCGCCAGAGCGGCATCGCCCTGACCACCGACGGCAACGGCCGCCGCTGTTACCTGGACCCCCGCCGTGGCGCCCGCGCCGCTGTAGCCGAGGCGGCGCGCAACCTATCCTGCACGGGGGCCAGGCCGCTGGCTGTCACCAACTGCCTCAACTTCGGCAATCCCGAGAAGGGCGAGATCTACCACCAGTTCAGGGAAGCGGTGGAGGGCATGGCCGAGGCCTGCCTCGCATTCGAGACCCCGGTCACCGGTGGCAACGTCAGTTTTTACAATGAGAGTTTCGGGGCGGCCGTCTATCCCAACCCCGTCGTCGGCATGATGGGGCTTGTGGAAGACGTACGGCTCGTGCAGACCCCCGGTTTCAAGGAGGAAGGCGACATGGTGCTGCTCCTGGGGAACGCCCGGCCTGCAGCCGATGGCTCCGAATATCAGCTTCGCATCCATGGCGAGGTAGCCGGCCGCATCCCCGATGTTGACCTGGAACTGGAAAAGAAGCTGCAATTGCTCGTAAGAGAAGCTATCCTTGAAGGACTGGTGAAAAGCGCTCACGATGTCAGTGACGGCGGGCTCGCCTGCTGTCTGGCGGAGTCGGCGATCCAGGGCGGCCATGGCGCCGTCATTGAGCTGGCTGCGAGCCAGGGAGGCCCAGGCGGCCAGGCCGGCAATCTAAGCGGGGCGAGCGGACAGTATGGCGGCCTGCAGAACGACCTGCGGCCGGACCTGCTGCTCTTCGGCGAAGCGCCGGGCATGATCGTCGTGACGGTCGCGGAGAAGGACCTGGAACATTTCGCCCAGCTGGCGCTGGATCTGCCGGCACAGGTGATCGGCCGCGTCGAGGCTGACCGGCTGGTCGTCAGAGCCGCAGGCGCCGAACAGATCAATCTGCCGGTGTCCCTGGTGGCACAGGCCTGGGGTACCGCACTGGAAACACTGATAGGGGATGTTGGTTAAATTGAATTGTTCGGACAAGCCCGAAGAGGCTTGTGGAGTATTCGGTACGGTAGCACCCGGGCGTGAAGTCAGCCGGCTGGCCTTCTTCGCCCTCTTCGCCCTGCAGCACCGGGGGCAGGAAAGCGCCGGCATCGCCGTCGATGACGACGGCCATCTCACCGCCATCAAGGACATGGGCCTGGTCTCCCAGGTATTCAAGGAGCAGACCCTGCAGAGCCTTTCCGGCCAGGCCGCAATCGGCCACGTGCGTTATTCCACCACCGGCTCGACTCGCTGGGCCAACGCCCAGCCTGTCTGCCTGAACCGTAACGGCCACACCCTTGCTCTGGCACATAACGGCAACATCGTCAACACAGCCGAGCTGCGCGAGATCATGGGCCCCCAGGGCATCAAGCTTACTTCAACCAGCGACAGCGAACTGCTGGCGGCGCTTATCGCCACCAATCCCGCCGAGGACATCCGCGACGCCGTCGCCGAGAGCATCCCCAGGATCAAGGGCGCCTTCTCGGTCGTCCTGCTCAGCCAGGGGGTCGTCGTCGGCTTCCGTGACCCCTGGGGCGTGCGGCCGCTCTGTGTCGGCCGGCTGGAGGAAGGCAACTACGTGCTGGCATCGGAGACCTGCGCTCTGGACATCCTTGGCGCCGAGTTCGTCCAGGAGGTCAAACCGGGGCAGATGGCAGTGATCACCGAAGGCTCCCTGGAGCTCCGGCAGGTGGTCGAGCCCAAGCCGAAGCAGGGATTCTGCATCTTTGAATATATTTATTTCGCCAGGCCTGATTCAGTGATCGATGGCCTCAACGTCTCTCTCGCCCGCAACCGCATGGGCGAGGAACTGGCCCGCGAGTCGCTTGTTGAGGCCGACATGGTCATCCCCATCCCCGACACCGGCACGCCAGCGGCTATCGGTTTCGCCCGGGCCAGCGGCATCCCCTACGGCGAGGGCCTGATCAAGAACCGCTATGTAGGCCGCACCTTCATCCAGCCAGATCAGAACCTCAGGCAGCACGGCATCCGGGTCAAACTGAACCCTCTGGCGGAAGCCATCCGCGGCAAGAGTCTCGTGGTGGTGGACGATTCCATCGTCCGCGGCAACACCACCCAGAAGCTCGTCAGGATGCTCCGCGACGCCGGCGCCACCGAAGTGCACCTGCGTATCAGTTCGCCGCCGATCACCAGCTCCTGTTTTTACGGCATCGACACGGCGACCAGCACCGAACTCATCGCTTCGGAGAAATCCGTGGAGGAGATCCGCAAGCAGGTCGGCGCTGATTCCCTGGAATATATCTCTCTTAAAGGGCTGCAGCGTGCGGTCGGCAGGCCCGCCGAGCAATTCTGCCGCGCCTGTTTCACCGGCAATTACCCCATCGACATCCCTGAAAGCCTGAAGATGAGCAAGCATCGTTTCGAGCAGGTTGAACAGGAGCCGGCTGACAAGGAGCCGGCTGACAAGGAGCCGGTGGCATAGAAGATCCCCAAAAAGGCAAACCGCTGACTTACGCCGGAGCCGGCGTCAACATCGATGCCGGCGCTGAAGTCGTGGAGCGGATCCGCTCAGCGGTCGCCTCAACCACGGGGAACACAAAACTCATCAGCAGCCTCGGCGGCTTCGCCGGAATGGTGGAGCTGCCATCGATGAAGGAGCCGGTGCTGGTCTCCGCCACCGACGGCGTCGGCACCAAGGTCCTTATCGCCGAGGCTCTCGGCATCTACGACACCGTCGGCATCGATCTGGTCGCCATGTCAGTGAACGATCTGCTGGTCACCGGCGCCCGTCCCCTTTTCTTCCTTGATTATCTCGCTGTCGGCAGGCTCGAGCCCGAGAAGGCAGCTGCTCTTGTGGAAGGCGTCGCTGAGGGCTGCCGCCAGTCTGGTTGCGCCCTTCTCGGCGGCGAGACCGCCGAGATGCCGGATCTCTACCAGGAAGGCCATTTCGACCTCGCTGGCTTCGCGGTCGGCGTTGTGGAAAAAGGCGCCATCGTCGACGGCAGCAGGGTCGAGTCGGGCGACACCGTGATCGGTCTGCCATCCAGCGGCGTGCACAGCAACGGCTTCTCCCTGGTGCGGAAGATACTCGAGGTCAACGGCATCCATTATGAGATGGATGAAGTGGATGGTTTCGGCGGCGGCTCTGTGGGAGCCACTCTTTTGACGCCGACAAGGATCTATGCCAGCGACACCTCAGCACTGATGCAGGCCGTGGACGTGCGGGCCATGGCCCACATAACCGGCGGCGGCCTTCCCGAGAACCTGCCCCGGGTCATCCCCGCCGGCCTCTCGGCGCGGATCGAACGTTCCCGGTGGAAGGTTCCAGCGCTCTTTGATACCCTTCAGCGGCTGGGCAACGTAGAGGACGCCGAGATGTTCCGCACTTTCAACATGGGCATCGGCTTCATCGCTATCGTTCCCGCGGCAGACGCGGAAAAAGCCATCGCCGCGGCCCCGGGCGCGCGGAAGATAGGCGAGATCGTGGCTGGCAGCCATCCGGTTGAGATCGTTTAGGGAATCATGAGCGCAGACCACGCAGACATTCATGCATCTGCCACCGGCGGTGGCGGCCACTTCGACGATCTGGGCGAATCTGCACCTATCGCCGGTGGCAGCGGGCTCGAATACAGGCTTGGTGTACTGGTCTCCGGCTCGGGCTCCAACCTGCAAAGCCTGATCGACAATCTCCACCGCGGCCTGGAAGATATCAAGATCGCCGTGGTAATCAGTGACAACAACAAGGCTTACGGGCTCACCAGGGCCGCTGAAGCCGGCATCCCCACCGCGGTCTTCCCCATGGTCGACTACGACGACCGGCTGGAGCACGACCGGGCGATGGCCGAAGAGCTGGAGCGCCACGAGGTCGATCTGGTGGTTCTGGCGGGGTACATGATGCTGGTCACGCCGGCGCTTCTCGACCACTTCCCCTACCAGGTCATCAACCTGCATCCCTCGCTGCTGCCCGCTTTTCCCGGAGGAAGCCCCATCGAGGACACCATGGACTATGGTGCCCGGGTGACGGGCGTCACGGTGCACTATGTGGACGAAGGCACTGATACCGGTCCGATAATTCTTCAAGAAGCAGTGGAAATTAAATATAATGACACGGTCGAGAGCCTGCGGGAGCGGATCCACGAAGTCGAACACCGGCTGCTGCCTCACGCTGTCGAGCTGATCGCGAATAACCAGGTGCGCTTCGATGAGGATAATCCGCGCCGGGTCGTGATCAAGGAAGAGATTTAGCAGGCGGCCATCGCATCGGCGCCGTCAGTCAGATTCCAGGGTAATGCCGCCAACGGGGAGGAAGTCTTGAAAGTCAAACGCGCACTGATATCAGTTTCCAACAAGATCGGGCTGGACAAGTTCGCCCAGTCGCTGAGCGATCTGGGTGTGGAGATCATCTCCACCGGCGGCACCGCCAAATTCCTCAAGGACAAGGGCATCCCTGTGACCGGCATCAGCGACGTCACCGGTTTCCCGGAGATCCTGGACGGGCGGGTCAAGACGCTGCATCCGAACATCCACGCCGGCCTGCTGGCGAACCGTGAGATCCATGAGCACATGCTGACGCTCAAGGAGCACAACATCAAGCCGATCGATATGGTCGTCGTCAGTCTCTATCCCTTCGAGGAAGTCTCCGGACGCCGCGGCGTCACCGAGGAAGAGGTCATCGAGAACATCGATATCGGCGGGCCGACGATGATCCGCGCCGCCTCGAAGAACTTCAAGAGCGTCGCCGTGGTCACCGACCCGCGGCGCTATAGCGGCATCATCGACGAGATGAAGGAGAACGATAACCAGATCAGCATCGAGACACTGCGCGATCTGGCGACCCAGGCCTTCCATACCACGGCCCATTACGATTTCGTCATCGCCAACTGGTTCAGTGAGGGCGTCTCGGACTTCCCGCCATTCATGCTGCTCGACTACGAGAAGATCCAGGACCTCAAGTACGGCGAGAACCCGCACCAGCGCGCGGCCTACTACGCCGAGGTCAACGCCCGCCGGCACCTGCTCAGCCGGGTCACCCAGCTGCACGGTATCGAGCTTGGCTTCAACAACCTGCTCGACCTCAACGCGGCCCGCGACCTCATGCGCGAGTTCACCCTGCCGACCGCGGTCATCGTCAAGCATAATAATCCCTGCGGAGTGGCGGTGGCCGAGGACATCGCCGCCGCCTATCGCAAGGCTCTGGCCGCCGACCCCATCAGCGCTTTCGGCTCGGTCGTTGCCCTGAACCGTATCGTCGACGAGGAGCTGGCCGAGACGCTGGCCAAGAAGTTCATCGAGGTGCTCATCGCCCCTGGTTTCGTGTCCGAAGCGGTGGAGATCCTGACCAAGAAGGAAAGGATCAGGCTCCTGGTAAACGAGGAGCGCCGCAAGGCAGGCACCGGCGAGCCGGCCTACCGCCAGGTCATGGGCGGCCTGCTGGTGCAGGACAAGGATTCCGGCATCGACGAGCGCGACGGCATGGAGGTCGTCACCAAACGGCATCCCACCGAGAAGGAATGGGGCGACGCCATGTTCGCCTGGAGGGTTGCCAAGCACGTGCGCTCCAACGCGATCGTCCTGGCCAACAACCTTGCCACCCTCGGCATCGGCGCCGGCCAGATGAGCCGCGTCGATTCCATGAACATCGCCCTGGACAAATCACTGGGTGAGCTGGAGGGAGCCGCGGTCGGTTCCGACGCATTCTTCCCCTTCACCGACGCCCTGGACCTCGCCATCCCCAAGGGGATAAGTGTGGTCATCCAGCCCGGAGGCTCCAACCGGGACGAAGAGGTCATCAAGCTCTGCGACGAGAACGACCTGGCGATGATCTTCACGAATAACCGGCACTTCCTGCACTAAAGAGCGCCAGAAAAAAACCTGCGGGACACAGAACACCAGGGGGACACATTACTTAATTGGCAATTAAGTGGACACATAACTTATCTGGTAATTAAGTAATGTGTCCCACAGGTGTTTATCCGCAGGTGTTTATGCCTGTTCGCTACGGCTGCCGCCGAAGCCCATCCCGGGATCGCTCATCTCGTCGAAGAGGCCTTTCATCGAAGTGGTATCTTCGGGGGCGGTGATGTCCATCGCCTCTCCGTAACCTGACATCTTCATGGTCATCGAGATATTCATGATCACGCCTTTCAGGCCTTCAGGATTATCTTCTTCATCAAGGATCCTGCCGATCTCGTAGAAATCGAACTCCATGTCAAAGCGCTGCTGGCGCAGGTTGTTATCCTCGTCTATCCAGAAATCGAACTTCGCGGTCTCAGAAATCGATTCGATCAGGGCCTTATAGTCTTCTTCGTGGCCATCTTCGTAGGCATCGTCCCGGGTGCTCTGCGCAAGGTCACCGAAGCCGCACTCGTCCTGGGCTGCCGTATTCTCGTCCTGCTGGCGCAGGATCGCTTCAGGGTCGATGGACGCTCTCAGATGGCGGGTCTTAACACCGTCTATCTCTTCTTCATCAAGCTCCTGGATGTCTGTGAGTCCTCCCTCGGCGTCCCAGGTGCTCTGATTCTCAAGGGAGGCTGCGACCAGGCAGTTAAGGTCGACCTTGCTGAAGTCGGCGCCATCTGAAGCCGGCAGGTCGCTGAGTTTGAAATCGAACCAGGCGCCGCCCATATGCAGATAGATGGTATCCTTGATCGCCAGCACTTCCATACCTGACAGCATCTGGCTGTACATGCCCGCCGCCATGATCGCGCCCATGTCAGATTCGCCGCTGGCCTCGCCCGCTCTCCGGATCATGTCGGTGAGGCCGTCGACGCTCAGGTCGTAGACTCTTGCCTTGATCGAGTCCCTGTCGCTGGCGTCAAAATCCATCTGGCCGCCGAAACCCAGCTTCATGGGAAGCAAAGCGTCGAAATCGGGATCGAAGCTGCTGGCGTCGCCGCTGACCTCAATGGTGGCGTCGATCCGGGTGCGATAGGAATCTTCCGCCATGTATTTTTGGCCGGTCTCGGCGAGCAGGTCTTCGGCGCTGGCTTTTTCCTGTCCGCAGCCCGAGATCCAGAAACAGGCCGCCAGCAGCGCCGGCAGCAGTGCGCCTAATACGAACAGCGGTTTTCTCATTTTGAGTTCTCCCGGTTCGAATCCAGCCGCGCAACCGGTCAGGTATGACCCAGGCGCAGCCTGTCAGGTCAACAATATCGGAGCAATCGTAATAATATATAGAGGGAAATTCCACTGCCGGATATGGTTTGCCCGACCGGGGCGGCTGCTGTTACACTATATTGTCCGCGAGGCAGCGGGTGATATCCGCAGCAGGTGATATCCGGTAATTGTGGGCCGTTAGCTCAGTTGGTAGAGCACCGGACTTTTAATCCGGGTGTCGCTGGTTCGAGCCCAGCACGGCTCACCATTTAATCTGCCCCCATCGTCTAGTGGCCTAGGACACCGCCCTTTCACGGCGGCGGCGGGGATTCGAATTCCCCTGGGGGTACCAAAAATCCCGGTTCCATCACCCTTTCACGGAAAGCGATTGATCCGTAAGGTGGCTGGAATCAGTTTCATATAGCGGCGCCAGTAGCATATAGAGGCGACTACAGAATAATAGTTGCCCCATCAGGTGTCGTGAAGTTGCACCCGCAGCGCAGTCGGGCGATTAGCTCAGTTGGGAGAGCACCTGCTTTACACGCAGGGGGTCGGCGGTTCAAGCCCGTCATCGCCCACCATTCTCGCTTTCGCCTGGACTGCCTTCCTTCCTTGTTCCACCCCGATATCCAGGCGGATCTTTCCGCTCAAGTAATCACTCACCCGATCCGATTGAGCCGGCACAAATACTTGAGGGGGCCGACTTGACTGCCACAAAAGATCATCGAGCTAGTCTTTACGAAAAACCGGCACTGGCGATGTTGGGAAATCTCATGAACGTTACAGCCGAATGGCAATGCAGCTTTGCAGATGACCATCACAGCCACCAGCACGGCCGCGGACACGGGAATGGTAACGGGAACGGCCATGGCAACGGCCATCATTGAGGCCGCCCGATACGCCGCATCGCTAACACCGCGCGTTTTAGCTGCAAATTCGATTAAACAGCACCTTCCGGGTTAAGAATCTCATCCAAGCGGGGATGGTTTCAGGAAATACTTGCTAAGCCCGATTGAGGGGGCAGGCGAGTTTCACGGGTGGAGCAGACGCATGATCGCTTTCTTTTCGACGCTGTCACTGCTGGCATCGCTGGTTTGTATCTTCATAGGCGGGTTGGTGCTGCTCAGGAATCCGCGGCAGCCCCTGAACCGGATCTTCTGCCTGCTCTGCCTGTCCATAGCTTATTGGGCATTCATCGAGTTCCAGATCCGCATCTCAAATGATTACCAGACGGCGGATACCCTGATAGCGATGCGGTTTATCTGGCCGTGGCCTTCGGTGTTTGCTCTTCACCTCGCCCTCGTACTGACAAATCAAAAAAAAATCCTCGATGCGAAGTTGATCTACTTCTTTGGATACGCTCCCGCTTTCCTGGAATCAACCTTATACTTAATCTTTCATGACATTCACTGGGAGCCAATAAAAGAATTCTGGGGCTGGACCTACCAGTATCCACATGTCTTGCTCGTCCAGGTGGAGATCCTTTACTCTGGCATGCTGGCGATCATCGCAGTATATCTTTGCCTTAGATACGCCAGGCAGCTGACCGAGGGGATCAGAAAGAAGCAGGCTGAATATATAACAGTTGGCCTTGCCATTCCTACGGCCGCGGCATTCATCACAGAGATACTGCTTCCTCAGGTTGGCATCAAGGTCCCGGAGATGACTACTATTGGTTTTGCCTTTGCCTGCGGTTTTATTGCCTATGCGATTATCAGGTACGAACTTTTCGTCCTGACCCCGACGGCTACGGCTGAAGAGATAGTCTCAACGATGCCCGGCGGCCTCTTCCTGGTGAACCCCGATGGGATTATTCAATCTGTGAACAGGGCGGCGCTCGAGCTTGTTGGAAATCCAGAAAAAGAGCTGGTTGGCAAGCCGCTGGAAAAGATATTCGGCAGGGAATGGGTGGAGGAACAGATCCAGACCGCTAATGGTGCCGGTCGGTCACTGACGGACCTCAGGGAGGTCGAGGGTAGCATTACTAACAGCACCGGTGATGCAAAAAGTATTTCGGCTGCGGTCACTGGCCTCAAAGATACCCGGGGCAGCTATGCCGGCACGATCATCGTCGCCCGGGATATCACCGAGCGAAAGCTTGCCGAGGAGGCGATCCGTGAAAGTGAACAGAAATTCCGTTCGGTGGCGCAGTCGGCCGCGGAAGCAATCGTCTGCACTGACAATGAAGGCATCATCACCTTCTGGAATAGTGGGGCTGAAAAAGTCCTGGGCTATCGCTCGCAGGAAGCCGTCGGCAGCCATTTCAGGATGATAGTCCCAGAGCGCCATGCTGTCGATTGCAAGAAGGGTTTCACGCGGGTCGCCTCCGGAGGTCAGCCGGCGATACTCGGGAAGACCGTAGAAGTGACGGCGAAAAGGAAGAACGGCGATGAGTTCCCCATTGAGCTTTCACTTTCAACCTGGGAGACAGCGGAAGGCAAATACTTCACTGCTATCATCCACGACATCAGCGACCGCAAAAAAGCAGAAGCGGAGATCTACCAGAAAACGGCGCTGCTCGAAGCCCAGCTGAACAGCACGATCGACGGGATCCTGATCGTCGATGAGGACGGCAGGAAGATCATCCAGAACCGGCGCTGCCTGGAACTATGGAAGATACCGGAAGAGATCAGGATCAGCGAAGACTTCCAGAAACAGATCGACTATGTCATGGGAGCCGTTGTCGATCCTGAAAGATTCATCGAGCGGGTCGTCAGTCTGTATGACCGGCCGGATGAATGCAGCCGT
The DNA here is from genome assembly GCA_016235065.1 of Actinomycetota bacterium. Lineage (GTDB taxonomy): Bacteria > Actinomycetota > Thermoleophilia > BMS3ABIN01 > BMS3ABIN01 > JACRMB01. The sequence continues at coordinate 195,550 of JACRMB010000007.1, forward strand.
GACGAGGTTGAATTCAGTGACGGCACCGTCCTTGACAGGTATTCTTCTCCGGTGGTCGGCAGCGACGGTAGACATTTCGGCCGCATCTGGATCTACCGCGACATCACCGTCCAGAAGCAGAACGAGGGCAGACTGCTGAGGCAGAGCGAAAAGCTCCTGGCCGGCAACCGGGACCTGCATGCGTTCAATGAGATCTCCTCGTTGATCAGTCGGGAGATCGATCTGGAACCCATGCTGCACAAGGTTCTGGCAAAGATCACCGAGCTGGATGTTTTCAGTTTCGAGCGCAAAGGCGGGGTCTTCCTGGTCGATGACAGCCGCCTGGAGCTCGTCTCTTCCCTGGGGCATTCGGATGAATTCATGAAGCTGCACGAGGACCTCAGAAAGGGACAATGCCTCTGCGGACGGGTCGCCGTCTCTGGAGAGGTGATCGTCTCGGATGATTGCGAGACAGACCACCGCCATGAGATCAGGTATCCGGGAATGAAGCCTCACGGGCACGTGGTAGTTCCCCTGAAAGTCGCGGAGCAGACGGTCGGCGTTCTTTATTTGTATACGCCGGCAGAGGAAAAGATCGAGGAACGGCACGTAAAGCTGCTCGAATCGATCGGCAACCTGCTGGGGGTGGCGATCGCAAACGCAAGGCTGTTTGAGGAGACAAAGCGGCTTTCGCTACATGATCCGCTGACGGGGCTGGCCAATAGAAACCTGATGAACCTGGCGCTCACCAAAAGCTTCGCGATCGCCAGGCGGACTGGCCGGCCCATCTCGCTCATCATGCTGGACCTCGATCACTTCAAGGATTATAACGACTCATACGGGCACGCATCCGGAGACAGGCTGCTGCAGGACATCTCCCTGATGATGAGCAGCGAGATCAGGGAAGTGGATCTGGCGGCCCGTTACGGCGGCGAAGAGTTCCTGCTGATCCTGACCGACACTGCTCTGGATCAGGCAGTCGAAATAGCCGAGAGGATCAGGATATCGGTGGACACAAAAGGATTCTTCTCGGAACGGACCGAGAAGCCGACGCATATCACTATCAGCCTCGGAGTCGCGGCGTATGACGAGTCCATCAATAACCAGGAGATACTGGTGGCAAGGGCGGACACATCGCTGTATCGCGCCAAGGGGAATGGCAGGAACCGGGTGGAAGCCTGGCTGCAGAATGTGCGGCAGTGAGGCTGCCGGGCAGGCGGTGCATCCTCGGGATCGGTAGCGCGAATCCCGCGATCAGGCTATTTTCCACCCCGGTTTGTCATAGACAGGCTTTCCCGCGTACAATATACCCTTGGCGCGGGGGCGTAGCTCAGTCGGTTTAGAGCGCCGGCCTGTCACGCCGGAGGTCGCGGGTTCGAGTCCCGTCGCTCCCGCCAGTATTCTTATGAGGAAACCGCACCCGCGAGGGGCGGTTTTTTTACTTTCGCGTGATTGTTGACAGGCAATGATCCGAAGCGACGTCTATGCCAGATCCGTGGTTTAGTGGAATGGCCGTTTGCCATCCCGGCTGAGAGGGTAGAAAAAATATTCAATCCAAACGACGGGGAGGAGCATGACATGGAAGTTCCCAATACCCAGGAAAACATGCAGAAGTGCATCTGTGGCACCTGCCCAACCTATGTCGAAGGCGACAAGGGCTTCTTTTGCGCGACGGATAAGAGCGAGCAGGAGCTGGAGAAAAAGGGCTGTGAGTGCGGTAAATGCGCGCTCTGGCCGGAGTACGACCTGAGCGGCGGCTATTTCTGCACAGAGGGCAAATCTGAATGAAGGCCGGGGATGTTTCAGCCGGGCAGGGCGTGACCGGTGAGATCGACGGCAGGAAAGTCGCGGTCTTCAACTCCGGCGATGCACTGATCGTGCTTGAAAACATCTGCACGCACATGGGTTGCCAGACGGACTGGGACGAGAACGACCAGGTCTGGGAATGTCCCTGCCATGGATCGCGCTACAGTAGCGATGGCTCTGTGGTGCGGGGACCGGCTATGGAGCCGCTGGAGCCGCTGCCGTTTCATCTGGCGGAGGATGAGATAGAGCTGGACTGATCAGCCAGTGGCCAGCGGGAGTCCCGGCTGGCGGCCTGTCGAACAGTAGGGCCGGCGGCCCGCCGAACAGCCTGACTCAGTCGCGCAGCGGGATGACCGTCACCGGCACTTTGGCGCCGTGGATCACATTAACCGCCACATTGCCCAGTACAGCTGCGGCCAGGGCACGGCGCCCGTGGGAGCCGATGACGATGTGATCCGCCCCCTGGCTTTCCACCTGGGTGAGTATCTCCTGCCACGGATGTCCCTCGACCACGCTGGTTTCCGCGGTGACTCCATCCGCCGCAGCCTTGTCCTTCAGTTTGGCCACCGCTTCTTCCCCGAACTTCTGACGCAGGTCGTCGATGGCGGTGACGTCGATAGGTGCGCCGCTCTCCACTTCATAGGCATATGCGGGCGGCACCTCATCGATAACGTTCAGGAACAGCAGGGAAGCCCCCGTGGCTTTCGCCAGGGCGATGGCGAAATCGGCGGCCCGCTCGGCGCGCTCCGATCCGTCTGTTGGCACCAGGATCTTCTTTATCATCGTTCCTCCTTGGGCTTTGAAATGGTCGCACGATCTTAAGTCGGCAATTCGCAAGACCCGCTCAGGGAATCATACCCCTTTGGCGCAGGATTATCGCTGCCCGGATTATTTCCAGCCCATCCTCAGCGAGTCCTCGACCATGTGGTCCCTGGCTCCCCTTCCCGGCAGGGTCCAGCCGCGCCAGAATATCCCCTTCGTCTGCGGCAGCGCTATCTGGATCATCCGTTCGGCCAGGACTGCCTGGCCTCCCTCGCCCAGGACCGGCCCGTCGACGGTGTCGACGCCGGCCTCCTCTCGCCAGCCGCCGAATTCCAGCAGGATTCCCTTGAGTCCGTCACGCTGGGCTATGGCATTGGCTTGCTTTATCAGCTCATCGACATACAGGTCGAAGCGGGCGGGATCGAAAGTGCTGCCATAAGGCTGGACGTAAAGCATCAGGTAATCGTAACCCCTGAAGTCCAGCAGCTCGTAATCGTGGACCGCGCCGGCGCCCTTGACTGTGATATTGACATCCGGGACGACCCTGGCGACGATATCCCCTTTGTACTTCTGCCTGACCAGCGGCAGCACTTCCGCTGACCACCTGTTGGCCGTCTCGGTCCCCAGAGCCAGGTTGTAATCGGCAAGCGGCGCGAACAGCTCAGCCTGGGCAGCCTCGGCCGTTTCGGCCCACTGGATGGTATCCTCGGTGAGTTGCCTGAGGATGGCATCCGAGGTCTCGAGCTGAGGCTCGAATCCGGCAGCGTCCGTGGTCGGCGATATGAATATTCCAAATCCTTCCCGATGCAGGTCCTCGGCGTTTCCTGGCACGGAACCGGCAGCGCCTTCGAGGATGACCCGTGGCGGTCCGCCAGCGCGCTGGGTGATGAGCACCGGCGGCGACAGGGTCACAGTGTTGAAGCCGTCGCGCCGGAGCCGTTCATAGTCGTTGGCCATCTCTTTCCAGGCAGTCGGACGCGGTTCGGTGATCCCCTTGAAGAATGGGATCGTCTGGCGCTGATAGGGCGCGGCAGTGCTGGTGGTAATCGTCTCTGGCGTCGTCATCACGGTCGGCTCCTCACCGCAGCCGGCTGTGAAGGCTGCCATCAGTGTTGCCGTGGCGATCGCGCCCGCCGCGAGCAGGGCAGACTTGATGTGTTGCCGCACGCGGCCCGCCGGCTGCAAGCGCCGCACGCAGCCTGCAGGCTGAAGCTGCCGCGCCTGTATTTTGGAAGACCTGTTTTTCATCCGGGAATCCATCCGCAGTAGTTTTATCATTTCCTTGGCCGTGATGTCCTGTCTCGAGTGCCCTATTTATCCATGCAGGAAAGAGATACCTGCAATTTGGTGGAATTCCCTTAGGCGAAAAAGCTCGTTATTGCTTACAGGAAGCCGTTTGGCGGTACAATTAAAGTAGGGACGGCAATAGAATTCCATGAAGGAGGCGACAATCATGGAAGCCGTAGAGTGCCCATATTGCCGCGAGATAAACCATACCAGCTGCCCTGAAATCATGGCCGAGTGTGCTTACTGCGGTGCGCGTTTCGCCGAAGTCTGCACCGAGAACCAGACGCTGGTGATCCTGGATGGCACCAGGCCGAGCGCCTGGGAGATCGCCGAGGAACTCATGGCCGACTGGCAGGAGCACGGCGAGCTCGAGAAGGAAGCCATCGTTGACCGGCGCCTCGGTGACGAGGAACTGGACTGGCCGGACCGGCGGGTGCGTCCGTACTCGGCAGCTCATCCCATGCAGATGGCATAGGCAGCCTGGATGTATGGTTGCGGACTTTTGTCCGTCGAATTATTGATGCCTGAAGTCTGAAATACGATCCGGTGGCCTCCGGATCTTTTTTTATCCCGGTCCGCAACATCTCAGAAAAGAAGGAATCCGTTAAGCGCTGCCATAATGATGGAGTTGTGAGAGTCTCCGTCGCCAGGCGCAACCTCTTCTCCGATCCGACCAGGCTGATCATCAGCGTGGGCGGAGTCGCGGTCGCCATCCTTCTCATCATCGTCCTGCTAGCCGTGTATACCGGCTCGCTACGGCAGATGTCAGCCTACGTGGACAACGTGGACGCCGACCTCTGGGTGGCCCAGTCCGGTTCGCCCGACATGCTCCATTCCTTTTCCGTGGTGCCCGAATCGATGATCGGCGAGCTGGAGAAGATCGAGGGCGTCTCCGAGGTGTGGCCACTGACATCACGGACGACCCTTGTTGAAATAGGCGACCAGAAGAACAGCCTGATCCTGGTGGGATACCAGCCGGGCGGAGCCGGCGGCCCCTGGAAGATGAGCGAGGGCAGCAGCGAGCCTGGACCCGGTGGCATCGTCGTCGACAAGGTGACGATGAAGACCAACGATCTGGAGCTGGGCGACACCATCGAGGCCGACGGCCAGCAATATGAGATCGCCGGAGTCTCCGAGGACACCACCATAATGGTGGCCCAGTACGCGTTCGTCGATATCGAGCGGGCGAAAAAGGCGCTGGGGCCCAACCGGATCAACTTCATCCTGGTGAATGTGGATGACCCGGCCATGCGCGACCGGGTCAAGGATGAGATAGCCGCGGGACACCCGGAGCAGACCGTATTCACCCGGGAGCAGTTCTCTTCCAACAACGCCGCTGTCATCCGCGAAGGCATCCTGCCGGTGCTTGGCGTGGTCGTGGTCATCGCCTTCATCATCGGCGTGGCCATCGTCGGCCTGGTCGTCTACTCGGCGACCCTGGAGAAGTACCGCGAGTATGGAGTGCTGAAGGCGGTGGGAGCCAGCGGCGCCACCCTTTACAAGATAGTGCTGGAGCAGTCGCTGCTGAGCGCCCTGCTCGGCTACGCGGTGGGGGCAGTCGCATCCTTCTGGGTGGCCCGGATCGTCAAACGCGTCGTGGTTCAGATCAGCGTCGCCTTCACCTGGCAGCATTTCGCCAGCGCCTTTGTGGCGGCGATCGTCATGAGTGTGATCGCGTCGTATGTGCCGGCACGGAAGATAAACCATATCGATCCGGTGATCGTTTTCAAGGCATGATGAACCGGAATGAAAAAATACTGGAGCTGAAGTCGGTATCGAAGTCCTACGGCAGCGGCCATACCGTCGTGGAGGCGGTGCGTTCCGTGGACCTGGCGATCAGCCGGGGCGAGATCGTGCTGATCATGGGACCGTCGGGCTCAGGCAAGACGACCATGCTCTCCATGGCTGGCGGATTGCTGGCGCCGACATCCGGCGAGATCTACATGTCCGGTCAGCCGCTGAGCACGCTGGATTCCCGGGGAATCTCGCAGTTGCGGCTCCGGCAGGTGGGCTTCGTCTTCCAGGCGTTCAATCTGCTCGCGGGGCTCTCGGCTCTCGAGAACGTGGCCCTGGTCATGAACCTGGCCGGCCGGCACGACAGCACCGTCGAGCGCGATTCAAAAGCGCTGCTCACCCGCCTGGGTCTTGAGAAGCGCTTCACCCATGTACCGGCGGATCTGTCAGGCGGCGAGAAGCAGAGGGTGGCGCTGGCGAGGGCGTTGGCCAACGACCCGCCGCTGATCCTCGCGGACGAGCCCACGGGAAACCTCGATTCCAAGTCAGGCCGCGAGGTCATGGACCTGCTGGTGCGGCTTGCCAGGGAAGAGAATAAAGCGGTTGTCATCGTCACCCACGATCCGCGGATCATCGACATCGCCGACCGGGTGCTCTGGCTGGAGGATGGCCTGCTGGCTCCGGCTAAGCCTCAGTCCATCGCCGACTAGCTGGCGGTGCTGCTGCAGCCCTTCAGTCCATCACATCGTAAAGCCCGAAGAGCGGCTCACCAACCAGGAAATCCGCGATATCTTCAGTGATCGCCGGATTCTTGCCGGCGGCAGCGACTGCCTGTACTGCATCATAAGCGGCGCGATCACGCCAGCGTGAATAGGTGAAGAATACGTTGGGATTCTCCGGGGACTGGGAGATGAAGGCGTCGGTGACACCATCGAGGCCGCGGGTCTGGCGCAGGTTCTCCCGCATCACTTCAAGCAGCTCATCAGCCTTGCCCAGTTTTGACTCGAGGATCGCGAAGCTGACCAGCCGTCCGCGGGTCGAGGCGCCCTGGCCGCAGTTGACACAAAGATCGTTTGACGGGTCGCTTCCGGAAAAATCTTCCTCTGCCAGCATGGGCATGCCACAACTCGTGCAGGTTTTCATCATTTCCTCCCATGATCCGTTTCAGCCACCCGCCACAAGGGGCGCCTGTGTGCGCTACAAAAGTCTGATATGCAGACACCGCCTGGATGTCACTGCCTGTTTCATAACCGCTTGCGGCGGAAAGTATGCATACAACGGGAAAACCGGTATGAATATAGCTTTGCCGCGTGGCGCCAGTCGAGGAAGAGAGCGGCAACTGCGGGAAGGGGAACGCGCCCGGATGTAGCATAAATAACAGGAATCTGGTCCACTGCTGTGATCCACAAGGGAAGGGACAGCATGCTCGAACTCACATTCGCTCAAAAGAGCTTACTCGCGACCGTACTTCTGGTTCTTGCCTGCGGGCAGGTTCTGCTGATTGCATCGGCGCTCGGAAAGATCGGCTCGTTCTCCATGGAAACAAAGCGGTGGTTGACGATGGCCCACCGTTTCGAGGGCTATGTCGCATTCCTGGTCGTGCTCTGGGTGGCTTATAACTGCGTTTTCAACATCGCAAACAAATCAGGAGCGCCACGGGTAGTCATCCATGCCATCGCGGGCACGGTCATACTCGGGTTGTTCATGAGCAAGATCACTATCAACCGGGGGCTGAAGCAGTTCTATACGAGGCTGCCGCTTCTGGGCGCATCGCTGTTCACGGCGATAACTATTCTTTGGGTCACCAGTGCTGGGTGGTATTACTATACGAATGGGGTCGGCTACTGATCCTGGCTGTCTTTTCCCATTGTACTCCCGGCGGAAGCGGGAACTGACATAACCTTAATGCGGGTCGTGGATCCCCAGTACCGTCAGCCGTTCCAGGCTCTTCATCCCCCGGATCTCCCCTGCCCCGATACTTATACTTCCCATGGGGCCGAGCTCGATGCTTCCTTCGCCGTTTGTGATGATGCCGCGTCCCTCCAGAATAAGGAAAAAGACCGAATAAGCCTCTGGATGCGGCTTGATCTCAAGTCCCGATTCGAGACAGATCAGCGCCGCAGTGAAATTCGGCGAGAGCCAGATGTCTTTCTTGACCGGCTGATCAGGCAGGAATCTCTGCTGTGACAGAATATTTTCCAGGAGCACCCCGCTCAGTTAGAGCCCCTCTTTCTGAAACAGCTCGTCCTCTGTCGGATCCAGCTGCCTGATCAGCTTCACCAGTTCCGCCACATGCTCCTTCTCCTCATCGCGGATATGCCCCAGCAGCTTCTGGATCTCCGGATTGTCGGTGGCATCGATATGAGCCTGGTAGTTGTTTATAGCCAGCAACTCATCCTTCAGATCTTCACGCAGATGGATGAGGTCTACCTGTTCGTCGCTCATGATGGCTCCTTTTAAGTTAACAAAATATTCCAGCTATCTGTTGTCCGATCGTGCAGTTGCATAAACTGTGCCGCAACTGTCTATCCGAACCGGTACTGCACTCCGAATCCGCCCCGGGGATAACTCATCTCGATATTGTCATAGGGGCAACCGCCACTGCGGCAGGTGCCACATTCAAGGCAGCCCTCATAGGCTATAGATATTGATTCTTCCTCTTCTTCCCAGCGGTAAACCTGGGCCGGGCAGGTGTGGGTGCAGTATTTGCGGCGGCAGGTCTCGTGGCAGATCTCCTTATCCTTGATGGAAAGATGTGACTCGGCGTCTGGTTTGAACTTGGTCAGACCGAGTTTGTCGGTGACGCTGAGTTTTGCTGGCTTCCAGTCGCGGTCGTCGGAAGGCAGTCTGTGCTTGCGCTCTTCGCTCATGAGAATGTCCTCCAGGCGTCGTACAGGTCTCTCATCAGCTTGCGAGCGGGCATCTGTGACCGCACCAGCTTGATGACCAGGTGCATCTTGTCGGCCTTGCTCAGAGAATCGACCGACAGCAGTTCCTTCACCGCCGCCGAGGCCAGCTCGGGATACATGGTGAAGAAGTGCGGATGTGACGACAAAAACGGGGTCACATTCTGGAAAGTCTTGAGGTCTTTCATGACGATGCTCTTCTCCAGCTGCTGGCGGTAGTAGTCGAGGGTTATGGCTTCGAAAGAGCCGCACGCGCGGGCACGCAGGACCGTTTCCCCCGCCATCCTGCCCGACAACAACGCCAGGTTGGCGCCTTCGGTGAAGACGGCATTGACCATGCCGGCGGCGTCACCGGCTACCAGTACGCCGTTACCATGCAGCCTGGGCATACCGCGGTAACCACCCTCGGGGATGAGGTGCGCCGCATACTCGCGGGGGCTGGCGCCGTGGATCAGGCGCTGCACCTGCGGCTGTGCCTTGAAGCGCTCCAGCAGTGCATAGGCTTCGTGGGTCTGGTCGACCATATCCTTGAGGATGACGCCGACGCCGATCGACACGGTATCCCTGTTCGTGTAGATGAAGCCGGTACCGGGGATGCCTCCGGTGATCTCGCCGATGACCTCATAGGCGGCGCCGTTTCCTTCCTCAAGATTGAAGCGGTCTTCGAGTTTCTCTCTGGGGAGCGCCAGCACTTCCTTGACCGCCAGGGCCAGTGATTCAGGTTTGACGCCTTTGCTCAGGCCGGCTTTTTCCGCCAGGAAGGGGTTGACACCCTCGCAGAGGATGACGACGTCAGCATCGAGGTCGCCATCGGGACGGCCGGTGCGAACTCCCACCACGCGGTCGCCTTCCATCAGCAGGTCCTCGACCAGGGTCTCGGTGATGATCAGGGCGCCTTTCGCCCGCGCCTCGCCGGCCAGCCACTTGTCGAAGCGGGAACGGAAGACCGAGAAAGAGTTGTATGGTTCGGCGCCGAAGTCGGTGGATTCGTATGCAGCTTTGGCTACCGATTCGCCTGTGGTCAGCCACATCTCCCGCCGGGTTATGTGCCGCTCCAGTGGCGCCTTCTTCCAGAACTCCGGGGTTACCTGCGCTGTCGGCTGGGAGAAGACGAGTCCGCCCATCATGTTCTTGCTGCCGGGCCAGTCGCCGCGCTCGATGACCGCTACGCGGGCACCGCCGTCGGCCAGGGTGCAGGCGGCCGATAATCCGGCGGGGCCGCCGCCGACGATGATGGCGTCAAAACGGCCGCTGGTAATCGGGATATTCGCTAGATCGCTCATTTGACGGCCTCACTTTTGGAGCCGCCTGTATCCAGTTCCTCTTCCTTGCACCTGCGGATCTCTGCGATAAGCGCCGGCACGACTTCAAAAAGGTCGCCGACGATTCCCAGGTCGGCGATGTCGAAGATCGGGGCGGTGGGGTCGTTGTTGATGGCGACTATCATGTCGGAATGCTGCATGCCCGCCAGGTGCTGGATCGCGCCTGAGATGCCCACGGCGATATAGAGTACCGGCCGCACCGTCTGGCCGGTCTGGCCTACCTGGCGCCGGGCTGAGACCCAGCCGGCGTCGACTGCGGCGCGAGAGGCACCGACCACGCCGCCGAGTTCGAGGGCCAGCTCGTCAAGCAGGGCGAAATTCTGGCTCTTGCGCAGGCCGCGGCCGCCGGAAATGATTACGTGGGCACCCTGGAAAGAGACCTCCTCCTCTATGGTGGGAAGGAACTGCAGCTGCCGCACTGGCTGTTCGTCCGCCAGCTCCGGTATGAATTTTATGGTCTCGCCAGTAGCACCGGCTTCAGCCTCGGACAGCGGGAAGACACCCGGGCGGACGGTCGCCATCTGGGGCCGGTGTGCCGGCGAGATGATTGTCGCCATGATGTTGCCGCCGAATGCGGGACGGGTCTGGCGGAGCAGTTTTGTCTCGGGATCGATCTCCAGGGCCGTACAGTCCGCCGTCAGGCCTGTCTCGAGGTCAGTGGCGACCGCTGAAGCCAGGTCACGTCCGCGAGTTGTGGCTCCAAGAAGGATAACCTCTGGCGAATGTTCGCGGACGAGCGCTGCCAGCGTCTTGCAGTGTGGTTCGGTGGTAAATGGCGACAGTGCCGGATGGTCAGCCAGGTAGACTGCGGCGGCGCCGTGGGAGAAGGCATCTCGGGCGAGCTGCTCGCCGCCGCTACCGTCGTCTGTCAGTTCGCTACCGTCGCCCATGAGCACAGCGGCCGGCCGGGTGCCGAGGTCGGCGGCCAGCGAACGGGCGACGCCCATGAGTTCCCAGGAGACCCGGGCTGCACCGGCGCCCTCATGTTCGATGACTACCCAGACTTCGCCGGGTACCCTGTTGGCATCAGCTTTCGAACCTGCCACTGGAGCCGCTTTCCTCACACGCTTTTTGTCAGTATCTTTTGCGGATCTATTCCCGCCTGTATCCTTCCCCGCCATCAGTCGCTCCTGCATATCTTGAGCCCGTGTTTCCTCAGGCGGTCCAGTACAGCTGCCGCCGCCTCGGCGGACGAGCTTTCAGCGGTGTCGAATACTTCTCCCCGTTCCCTCATCGGGGGAGCGAAGATCTTGTTCACCCGCGTCGGTGAGCCCTTGAGGCCCAGCCTGGCGCGGTCTACCTCGATGTCGTCGACGCCCCAGACTTCCACCGGCTTCTCCGCGGCAGCGATGAGGCTGGGCAGCGATGCATAGCGGATCTGGTTGCAGACTTCGGTGATGGTGAGCGCCGCCGGCAGCTTTGCCTCCAGCAGTTCGCGGCCGCTTTCCAGCTGGCGCCAGGCTCTGATGACCCCGGCGTCCAGGTCGAGGGTGTCGAGGCCGCAGATATAGGTCACCTGGCTCATTCCCAGGCGGTGTGCCAGCCCGGGCCCGACCTGGCCGGTATCACCGTCGATTGACTGCTTGCCGCAGATGACCAGGTCGACCGGCTCCGCTTCAGCTATGCGGCGGATGGCAGCGGCCAGCGCGTGGGTAGTGGCCAGGGTGTCAGCGCCGGCAAAGGCGCGGTCGGAGAGCAGGATAGCGTTGTCGACTCCGAAACCGAGTACCTTGCGAAGGGTCTCTTCCGCCTGGGGAGGGCCCATGGAAAGAGCGGTGACATGGCCGCCATGAAGATCGCGCAGCTGCAGCGCTGCCTCGACTGCGTGCAGGTCGAAGGGATTGATGACAGAGGGGATTCCCTGCCTGATCAGGCTGCCGGTCTCGGGGTCGATCCGGACCTGGGTGGTGTCGGGAACCTGCTTGACACAGACGACTGAATGTATGGCCTACCGCCCCCTCAGTTGTTCCGGTTCGGTCAAGCCAGGGATCTGAGTGCGTCTTCCCTGCTCGAATAGATGTCGAAAACGGCGTTCAGGCCGGTGATCTGGAATATCCAGTTGACGTTCTCGTCGGTGCTGACCAGGACCATGCGGCCGTCCTTGGGCTTGAGCCGCTTGACGCCGCCGATGAGCACGCCCAGCGCAGAGCTGTCGATGAAATGCACGCCGGTCATGTCTATGGCGATTTTGGTCACGTCGTCCTCCAGCGCCGCCAGCAGGTTCTCCTTAAGATGCGGCGCGGTATAGAGGTCCAGCTCGCCATCTACTGTGATGATGGCTATGCCATCGTCTGTACGTTCGCTCTCGATGTTCAGTTCCATGCATCTCCTCCGCTGTTCTTCGTATCTGGGGGACGTATAATTCTATCACTATTGTGCGGACTCGAAACATTTTCAGCCGCGGTTTGTTTTGGATTTCACCCCCGTGGTATGACAAGATATCCTATGCGCCGGCCATGTGGCGCCATAACCTGAAAGCCTTTCAGAAAGGAGAACGAGATGAAGGTCAAGATCGAACCGAGGGACGAATGCCTGGGCGACGGCATCTGCGCCGATGAGTGCCCTGAGGTTTTTGAGATGGATGACGAAGGCCTGGCCATCGTAGTGAACGCCGAGCCGTCAGACGACCTGCGCGAGGCCGTCCAGAACGCCTGTGACGAATGCCCCGCGGAAATCATCAGCATCGAGGACTAGCAGAAAAGGAGCAGTCGTGAGAAAAGCATTTTTAATCATAGCCGGCATAACCATTCTGGCGGCGTTTGCCCTGGCTGTATCCGCCTGTGGCGAAGAGACCAGCACCAGCAGCAATAACGGCGCGATTTCTACAGCCGCGGAAAAATCATCGGTGATCAGCATCTCGGGCAGCAGGTTCGACCCGGCGGAACTGACAGTGGATGTCGGCACCACCGTGACCTGGTCGAACAACGATTCGACGACCCATACAGTGACGGCCCCTAGCGGCGCCTTCAATTCAGGCGACCTGAAGCCGGGCCAGAACTTCGGCTATACATTCAACGAGGCCGGGACCTACGAATATGGATGCACCATCCATCCGTCCATGAAGGGTTCGGTCACTGTAAAGTAGCGCGTTCCAGCCCGTCGCGCCGGCTCAGTCCGCGCGCACGGTTTTGCTACTTCCTGTCAGCCACGCGTGAAGCGGAGGCTACATGAGCCCTGAGCTCCTCATATATTCGATGCCCGGTTGACCGCATTGCATCAGCCTCAAGGACCTCCTCCGTGGGAGGGGGATAGAGTTCAGGTCGGTCGATGTGGAGGGAGACCGGCGGGCGCTCGCGGAGATGAAGGAGCGCACCGGCAAGTCGTATGTGCCCCAGGTCTTTATCGGTGACGAGTACATCGGCGGCTACGAGGACTTCCTGGTGCAGGACGCCCGTGGCGAGATCGATCGCAAGCTCGGCCGCGAACCCAGGGAGAAGACTTCCGCTGAGGAAGAGCTTTTTGACGTGCTCATCATCGGTGGTGGACCAGCAGGCCTCACCGCCGCCGTCTATGCCGCTCGCAAGACCCTCCGGACCGTGATCATCACCGAAGAGATGGGCGGCCAGCCCATGTGGACCTCGGGGGTCGAGAACTACATGGGTTTCCAGTACATCACCGGCGCTGAGCTCATGGCCAAGTTCGAGGAGCAGGCGGCGCAGTACCGGATCGAGACCGTCACCGGCGAGAAGGTGGCTAAGCTTTACATGGAGGACGGCGTCAAGCTGGCGCTCACCCGTAGCGGCCGCCTTTACCGGGCCCGCACCGCCATCATCGCTTCCGGCAAGCAGCCGCGCCATCTCAACATCCCCGGAGAGACCGAATACGCCGGCCGTGGCGTCAGCTGGTGTTCGACCTGCGACGGCCCCGTGTTCGCGGGACAGCCGGTACTGGTGGCGGGCGGCGGCAACTCTGCCATGCAGGCGGCGCTTGAACTGGCTGCCATCTGCCCGGTCGTGAACCTGGTGTCGCTCACTGAACTGACCGGCGACGAGATCCTGATCGGCAAGGTGACAGCCGAGGAGAAGATCACGACGCACCTGCTCTGGCAGCCGGTCGAGATCAAAGGGGATGGCAGGGAAGTCCAATCCGTGGTCATCGCCTCCGTGGACGGCGGGGAGCGGCAGGAACTCGAAGCGAAGGGCGTTCTGATCGAAGTCGGGCTTTTCCCCAATTCAGGTTTTGCCGTCGACCTGGTGCAGCTGAACGCCAACGGCGAGATCGTCGTCGACTGTGACTGCAAGACCGGCGTGAAAGGCGTATACGCCGCCGGCGACGTCACCCAGGTACGCGACAAGCAGATAGTGGTGGCCGCCGGGGAGGGCGCCAAGGCGGCGCTCTCGGCCCACGATTTCCTGCTTTCTGGCCGTTGAACGGCACCCCTCCGGGTGATGGTGATCTGAGCGGCATCAGCGGAGCCGGCGCGAGGGCGCGCGACGATGTCATGGCGATGATCCGGGCGTCGCTGGCCGCCGCAGACCCCTGGGCGTTGACCCGCGGGAAACTAAGACTGGCCGCCGCCGATCCTTGGGCTCTAATGCAGGTGAACCTCCCTCTCAAAGGCGACGCGATCACGATCGTCAACACCATGCTCCTGCGCGACGCCTTCTGCGGCATCTATGTGATCGGCGCCGGCAAGGCGGCTGCTTCGATGGCCGCAGCCGTGGAGGATGCTTTCGGCGACCTGATCATCGATGGCCTGATCATCGTCAAGGACGGCTACCGGACCGTCGAGACCTCCCGCATCGAGATCATCGAAGCTGCGCATCCGGTTCCGGACGAGCGGGGAGCGGAGGGAGCGCGGCGCATCCTCGAGCTCGCGGCGAAGGCGGGAAGCAGGGGGGATCCGGCACCTTTGGAGGGCATCATCGCCAGGCCCGGCCGGGCGATCCTCATCTGTCTTGTCTCCGGCGGCGGCTCTTCGCTGCTTACCTTGCCGGCGGATGGCCTCACGCTTGAGGACATCCAGCAGACGACCACCGCGCTGCTGCGGAGTGGAGCGCCGATCGAGGAGATAAACACGGTCCGCAAGCATCTTACGCTTGCTTCCGGTGGGAAGGTGGCTCAGGCTGCCGAAGGCGCCATGGTGTTCACCCTGATCATCTCCGACGTCATCGGCGACGACCTGGGTGTCATCGCCTCGGGGCCGACCTTCCCTGATTACACGACTTATCGCAACGCCATCACGGTGCTGGAGCTGCGCGGGCTGCTTGAAAGTGTGCCGGACAGGGTGGTCGAACATCTGCGTGCCGGCGAAGCCGAGGAAAAGCAGCAGGATTTGATGGACGTATTCGCTCGGCGTGATGCGATCAGAAATGATGGGAATTTTTACATCCTGGGCTCGAATCGCACCGCCCTTGAAGCCGCGGCCGCGACTGCCTCGATGATGGGCTACAGGGTGTTCATGCTCGATGAGCCATTGACGGGCGAGGCGCGGGAAGCCGCCGCGGAGCTGGTAGACAGGGCTATCGGGCTGGCGGCCGGGAACCAGCAAACCGGCGGCAGCAGCGATCCGGAAGGGCAGCAGGAACCTGCCCGCGGGATCTGCGTTCTGGCCGGCGGCGAGACCACAGTGACGGTAACAGGCTGCGGTAGTGGCGGCAGGGCCCAGGAGTTCGCCCTGGCGGCAGCGCTGGCGATCGAAGGACGCGACGACATACTCGCCTTCGCCTTCGGAACCGACGGCACCGACGGATTCACTGATGCCGCTGGCGCAATGGCCGACGGCACTACCGTTGCCCGGGCGAAGGCTATGGGGCTCGATCCAGCCCGTCACCTGCGCGACAATGATTCCTTCCCCTTTTTCAGCGCCCTTGGCGACCTCATCATCACCGGACCGACGGGAACGAATGTAAATGACATTTACGGGGTAATGATAAACCCATGAGTCTCGAAGAAATCATCCGCGTCGGCCGCGGCGACCGTCCCGCAGACCTGCTGATCAAGAATGCCCGTGTGGTCGACGTCCTCTCCGGCGAGATCGTCAACACCGACGTGGCGCTCCATGCCGGCAGGGTAGCCGGCTTCGGCCACTACGAGGCCCAGGCCTTCATGGACCTGGAGGGCCGCTATCTGGCCCCCGGATTCATCGACGGCCATATCCACGTGGAGAGCACCATGCTGACGCCGCCGGAATTCGCCCGCGCTGTCGTCGCCCGGGGCACCAGCGCCATAGTCTGTGACCCCCACGAGATCGCCAACGTCCTCGGAGTCGAGGGCATCAGCTACATGCTGCGCGCCAGCGCCGGGCTGCCGGTGACCTTCTATGTGATGCTGCCGTCGTGCGTGCCGGCGACACAGATGGAGACATCCGGTGCCGAGCTGACCAGCGGCGACCTGGCCCTGATGCTGCCGCGCCGGCGGGTGATCGGCATCGCCGAGATGATGAACTATCCCGGAGTCATAGCCGGCGACCGCGAGGTGCTCAACAAGATCAGGATAGCCGGCCACCGGCGGGTCGACGGCCACGCGCCCGGGCTCACTGGCAAGGACCTCTGCGCCTATGTGGACGCCGGCATCCATTCCGACCATGAGTGCGTCACCGCCGAAGAGGCGCGGGAGAAACTGCAGCTTGGCATGTACATAATGATCCGCGAGGGCACCACTGAGAAGAACCTCAAGGAACTGATCAGGGTGGTGACTCCGCAGAACTCGCGGCAGTTCATGTTCGTCACCGACGACAAGCATCCCGAGGACCTGATCGAGCTGGGACACATCGACCACCTGGTGCGGATGGCCATCGCCGAAGGTGTCGAGCCGATGATGGCGATGCAGATGGCGACGATCAACACCGCCGCCTATTTCGGGCTGAAGGATGTGGGCGCCGTGGCGCCGGGATTCCGCGCCGACTTCGCCGTCATCGACGACCTGGAGAAGGTGACCGTCTCCCGGGTCATCAAGGACGGCCTGGTGGTCGCCGACGCCGGCCGCGCCCTGCACTTTGATTCGGAATCCCCGTCACGTGGCATCCGCGGTACCGTGAATATCGATAACGACAGCCTGGTCGACCTTTCGGTGAAGGCGGCGGAAACTGCCGGGGCTGGCGGAAGCGCCGTTAAAACGGCGGAAGCTCCCGGTGCTCGGGCTGGAAGCGCCGCTGGCAGGCGACTGAGGGTCATAGGCATCATCCCCGGCCAGATCACGACCGAGAAGCTGCTGGTCGAGCCGAAGGTGGTCGACGGTCTGGTGGTATCCGACCCCGAACGCGACATCCTCAAGATGGCAGTCGTGGAACGGCACACCGCCTCAGGGAATGTCGGCCTCGGTTTTGTCTGTGGCATGGGTCTCAAGCGCGGCGCCATCGCCAGCTCGGTAGCCCACGATTCCCACAACGTCATAGTCGTCGGCGTGAGCGACACCGACATGCGCGCCGCGGTCATCGAGATAGCCAAGATGAACGGCGGCGCGGTCGTGGTAGTCGACGGCCAGGCGGTCGCGTCGCTGCCGCTGCCAGTGGCGGGGCTGATGTCCGACCAGCCGATCAGGGATGTGGCTGCCGCAGTCCGCGAGGTCGTCGGCGCCGCAGAGGAGCTGGGTTGCCAGCTGCCCGACCCGCTGATCTCGCTCTCCTTCCTGGCTCTCCCCGTGGTGCCGGCACTGAAGCTGACCGACATGGGCCTGGTCGATGTGGAGCGCTTCGAGCTTGTGGGCCTCTGGGAGGATTGAGGTTCTGCTGATAGCTGTTGGCTTAAGCTGCCCCTGACGCCGGGTGATTGCGAGTCCCTGTCTGGAGGATGCCGCAGGTGGATCTCTGCGGGTTTTACCGGCACATCCGGCGGGAATACTCGTATTTCCAGCCAAAGTGCATCCAGACAGACTTCCAGGAGGTCGCAAATGCCACGCGCCATCTGGTCGGGCCCCATCAGTTTCGGCCTGGTCAATATCCCGGTCCAGCTCTTTCCAGCTACCGAGAGCAGGACCGTCGCTTTCCACATGCTGCACGCGGCCGACAACACACCCATCCATGTGGTCAAGACCTGCCCCGCCGACAACAAGACGCTCACCCAGGACGAGATAGTCAAAGGTTACGAGTTTGAGAAAGGCCGCTTCGTGGTCATGGAGGACAAGGATTTCCAGGCCGCCGCCGCCGAGGTGAAGAAGGTCCGCGCCATCGAGATAGTGAACTTCGTCGACCTCGACCAGGTCGATCCCATCTACTTCCAGAGATCCTACTACCTGGCTCCAGTGGAAAGCAGCATCAAGGCCTACAAGCTGCTGCTCACCGCTATGGAGAAGCAGAACAAGGCGGCGCTGGCCCGTTTCGTCCTGCGCGATAAACAGCACCTGGCGGTGCTCACCCAGCGGGAAGGCGCCTTCGTGCTGGAGACGATCTTTTATCAGGACGAGGTCCGGTCGGCTGCCGACCTGCCCGGCGTGGGCGAGGATGTCGAGCTGTCTGCCGATGAGCTTGAGCTGGCGGAAGACCTGATCGGGCGCATGAGCGGCGATTTCGATCTCTCCGGGCTGAAGGACGAATATCGCGAGAAACTCCTGGAGATAATCGACCGGAAGATCGAGGGCAAGCAGATCACCGTTCCCGAGATGGAATCGCTGGCCCCGGTCATCGATATCATGAGCGCTCTTAAGGAGAGCATCGCCAGCAGGGCTTCATGAGCCTTGAAGAATATAAACGCCGGCGGCGGTTCAAGGTCACGCCCGAGCCTGCGCCAGAAACCGAGCCGATAGCCGAGCCTGCCACCGGGCCGTCTGGCGAAACCGGGCCGTCGGGCGAAACCGGGCCAGTGGGCGCCACTGGGCGGCCTGCACCGAATGTAGCCCCGGCGCCGCGCTTCGTCATCCAGAAGCACGACGCCTCCTCCATCCACTACGATCTGCGCCTCGAGCATGACGGCGTTCTTAAATCGTGGGCTGTCCCCAAGGGGCTGGCTACGCCTCACGACCCGCGCAAGCTGGCGGTACACGTCGAGGACCATCCACTGGAATACATCGATTTCAGCGGCGAGATCCCCAGGGGAGAGTACGGCGCCGGCACGGTGGAGATCTGGGACAGTGGCACCTACGAGCCTCTGGATGATTTCAGCGAAGGACTCGAATCGGGGAAGCTGACATTCCGCCTCAGCGGCGAGAGGGTATCCGGCGAGTTCAGTCTGGTGCGGATGAAAGGCAAAGCCAAAGCAACTGGCAAAGAAGCAGGCAAGGGAGCAGGCAAGGGCAAGGAAGCAGGCAAGGAAGCAGGCAAGGGAGCGGGAAGGAGTACGCCTGACAACTGGCTGGTGCTGCTGCATAAGAAAGGCCGGCTTAATCCCGACCTGCAGGCTGAAGGAAAGGCTGCAGCCATGCCGGCCAGAGTGCAGCCGATGCAGGCGGTCCTCGGCGACAGGCCGTTCAGCTCACCTGATTTCAGCTATGAGATCAAGTTCGACGGCGTGCGGGCTCTGGCGTTCCTGCGAAGTGACGGGCAGGTTAGCCTGGTTTCCAGAAACCAGAAGGAATTGACCTCGCGCTTCCCGGAGCTGGCGGACGTCGGCGCCCACTTCCTGGCTGAAGAGCTCATCATCGACGGCGAGATCGTCGCCCTGGACGAGCGGGGGGTCTCCCGCTTCCAGCAGCTGCAGAGCCGAATCAATCTCAGCGGCGCCGTCAATATAGAGCAGGCTGCCAGGAGCACACCCGCTTACTATTATGTATTCGACATCCTCTATCTCGACGGCCGGGACCTGACCACGCTGCCGCTGGAGCGCCGCAGGGAGATCCTGGGGCGCATATTCCTGCCCCACCGGTACATGAAACCGAGCGAAGCGATCGACGAACAGGGCGAGGCATTCTTCCAGGCTGCCAGGGAGAACGGGCTCGAGGGCATCATGGCCAAGCGGAAGAGCAGCGCTTACCAGCAGAAACGCTCGCGTGACTGGATCAAACTCAAGGTGATCAGCCAGCAGGAATTCGTCATCGGCGGTTTCACCCAGCCGCGCGGTGGCCGCGCCGGCTTCGGCGCCCTGCTCGTGGGTTATTATGACGGCCCAAGGCTTGTATATGCCGGCCATGTGGGCAGCGGCTTCAGTGATGACATACTTGCGGATCTTCATCAAAGGATGGAGCAGCTCGAACGGCCGGATTCCCCATTCGAGGGAACGCCGAAGACCAACGAGCCGGCGCACTGGATCGAGCCCGGGCTGGTCGCCGAGATCAGGTTCAGCGAATGGACGCGGGACGGCAATCTCCGGCATCCGGTATTCCTCGGGCTGAGAAGCGACGTCGATGCCAGCGAGGTTGTGAGGGAGGAGAAGGTGGCCGGTGAGCCGGCCGGGGGTGGCAAGATACCCACGCTGGAACCGTCGCAACCACCCCTGAGCGGCTCCAGTCAGATGGTCGAGATCGAAGGCCGCCGCCTGAACCTGACCCATCTCGACAAGGTCTTCTGGCCGGAGGAAGGTTATACCAAGCAGGATCTGATCAGCTATTACCGCCAGGTCTCAGCCTTCATCATCCCTCACCTGAGCGGGCGGCCGCTGACGCTCAAGCGCTATCCCGACGGTTTCGGGTCGGAGCCTTTCTTCCAGAAAGAAGTCCCCCAGGGTACGCCTGACTGGGTACGCACCGAGGAGCTGCCGGCGAACAATCCCCGCAGGCACATCAACTATGTCATCTGCGACGACCTGCCGACGCTCTGCTGGCTGGCGAATATCGCCTGCATCTCCCAGAATCCCTGGCTTTCGCTCTTCCCTGAGGTCGACAATCCCGATATCCTGGCGCTCGACATCGACCCGCCGGGCCCCGGTTATTACGACCAGTGTGTCGAGATCGCCCTTCTGGTACGGGACAAGCTGGCCCAGTTCGGCCTGAAGAGTTTTCCCAAGACGTCCGGGGCGACCGGCATCCATGTCTATGTGCCGATCAAGCCGGCCTATACCTATGAGCAGGCGCGGCAGTTCGCCCTGGTTATAGCAACCCTCTGCCGCGACGAGCGTCCGGACCTTATCACCCTGGAGACTTCGGTAAACAGGCGGCAGGACAAGGTCTACCTCGATTATCTGCAGAACTCAAAAGGGAAGACCCTGGCCTCGGTCTACTCGGTCCGGTCGCAGCCGGGGGCGACGGTCTCGACGCCGCTGGAATGGCGGGAAGTGAAGCAGGGGCTGAGGCCGGGGGATTTCACGATCGCCAACGTACCCGAGCGGCTGGCGCGGAAGGGCGACCTCTTCGCACCCGTGCTCACGGATAAACAGGACCTGCTCGAAGCGCTGGCCCAGGGCGAGCGGTTTCTCAGCAGCAGGTGATGCTAGAAAAGTCCGTCCTCTTCGATTTCCGCTGCTTCCAGCTCGTTGGCCGGCAGCTCCAGCACCTGCATCCCGGGCAGCTGGGCGCCGACGATGCCCTCCAGGTCGCCGTACATGCCGGAGGCGCCGAGCAGCACCCGCTCGATCTGTTTTTCGCGCTTCGCCCACAGGCGGCGCATAGCCTCCTGCTCTCGATGCAAGTCGTTACGCATATCCATGAACGGTTCGACGATGGCCTCGATCCGCTGGCGGAACTCGGCGCCCGAGATATATTCGTAGATCATCTCCATCTTGCCGCTCTTGCCCTCCTGGGCGCAGCGGGAATGGGTCAGCTCGATCAGGCCTTGCCGCAGCGCCGAAGCCAGCCCGATGCAGGACGGGAAATCGGTCAGCCAGACCCCGTCATACTCGCAGATGCCTTCGGCGTCGCTGGGAAAGGCGGTCGAGGTCAGAACCGCCACGTCGGCACGAACGGCCCGCTGATCGTCCTTGAGCTTGGCGGTCCAGTCGTTGGCCCAGTTCTTGGTCCGCTTGGATTCCCAGATGATCTTGCCGCACGGCTGGCCGAGGGGATTACAGACGGTCTGGATGACGTCGGCCCCGCGCATGCCCTTGGGCACCGGCTCGATCTCATCGAGGGGGAATTTCTTCCTGAGCAGGTCCTCCAGCTCTAGCTCGTAGACCTCGCCTTGGGCCTGCTGTGAACCCTGCTCCGCTCGCTGTTTGAGATCCTCGATCTGGCGCAGCATGGCTGCCATCTTCTCGTCCTTCTCGCGGTCGCTCAGGCGGTGCTCCTCGGAGACCTTCTGTTCAGTCTCTTTCCGGATCGCCTCCCGCTGCTGGTCCAGCTCGCGCTGCAGCTCGAGTTTCAGATTTCGCTCGCGCTCCTCGATCTCGCGGGTCTTCCGGCGCAGATCGATCTCGGCGTCCTGGGCAGCCTCGAGTAGCGCGCTCTTCTCCTTGATCTGCTCGTCGCGGTCTTTCAGCTCAAGGGCGAGCCGTTCGGCGGCTTTCTTTTCAGCTTTCTGCTCGATCTTGGCTTTTTCGTCGGTGAACTTCTGGCTGTATTCGGCGGAGATAGTCTGCCGCAGCCCGTCCGCGATCTGCTGGGTCAGGGCTTCGCTGAGCGGGATCTTCTCGCCGCATTTGGGGCAGGTGATGAATTGTTCGTCCATGATGTTCACTCCCTTTTTAGTGGGGAGCCAATCATACAGGAGGGGGCGGACGGAAAAAACATGTCCAGAAAAAAAGGCCAATGATATCAGCAGCCTTCAACGACAAAAAAGGCTGCATAGTTACTGTGGTGGCGAGGCCCGGAATCGAACCGGGGACGCCAGGATTTTCAGTCCTGCGCTCTACCGTCTGAGCTACCTCGCCAGAGGATGTAAAACCGCGCTCCGACCACCGGCGTCAGCCGGTCACTACCAAGCGCGGCACCCGGGCATTGTAGCTTTTTGCAGCTATAAGTGCAATTCATGGGAGTTTGTTTTTGCCGTCTCCCGGGGCTTGCGCCCGTTGATTTTCCAGGGTTCTCGTTTGCTGCCGATGCCGCAAGCTGATAGTATCGGAAACCGCATCTGCAAACGCCCCCCAGCGGCCCGAAACCTTCCTACATGACTAATACTCCCCAGCAACCAAACACCGGCGCCAGCGGCGACGGCGGGTCAGAGGAGCTGCAAAAGCTCCGTGAGGAAATCGCGGCCGCCCGGGCCGAGATAAAGCGCCTTGAGCAAAGAGTCCATGAATATCCCGAACAGCTCGAGCAGGAAGTGCGCGAGCGAACCCGCGAACTCGAGGCCGTCAACCGCATCGCCGCCACCGTAAGCCGTTCCCTGGAGCTGAATGTGATCCTCAGGGATTCCCTGGCGAAAGTCCTTGAAGTCCTCGAAGTACGAGTCGGCGCCGTCTTCCTTACTGACGATGAGAAGGGCGAGCTCGACCTGATGGTCCATCAGGGCCTGCCCGACGACGTCGTCGAGGAGATGCAGGTGACGAAACTCGGCGATAACTGTCCGGGAGTGGTCGCCCTCAGGGGCGAGCTTCTGGTCGTGCAGGATAACCAGAAAAGTCATCCCGAGGCCCCGATCAAGGGACATCCCGAGTTCCAGTCCATGGCCGGTGTCCCTCTGGAATCAAAGGGCAGGGTCCGCGGCGTCCTCTGCCTGCTCAGCCGCAAACCGGACCGGTTCGCTGAGAAGGACCTCAAGCTGCTGGTCACCATCGGCAGCGAGATCGGGGTCGCCATTGAGAACGCCTGGCTCTACGAAAAATCTTACGCCCACTCCAAGAAGATGGAGGAGCTTTCCATCACCGACAGCCTCACTGGCCTCTTCAACCGGCGTTATTTCTACCGGCGGCTCAAGGAGGAGATGGCCCGCGCCAAGCGACAGAAGCATCCGGTATCGCTGCTGGTCGTGGACCTGGACAACCTCAAGGAATACAACGACTTCCACGGGCACCTGAAGGGTGACGACGCCCTGCGTGGGGTCGCCCAGGCGATCACCAACAGCATCCGGCAGGATGTAGACAACGGCTTCCGCTACGGCGGCGACGAATTCGCGGTCATCCTTCCCTATAGCGACAGTGAGGAAGCCGGCGATGTGGCCGAGCGCATCCGCAAGACCTTCGAGGACTTCGCGCTGGAGGGAACCAGCCTCAGCATCGGGCTCGCCGAGCTGGACTTCGAGGAGGAAGTGGATGATTTCGTCACCCGCGCCGACTCGGCCATGTATGTTTCCAAGAACTCCGGCGGAAACCGCGTGAATAAAGCCTGAGAATCCGCCGAATTTCGTGAGTCATATACAAGCCTGACCTGAAATTCCGCGAGAAGCCTGAAAACTCCCCAGAAGTGGTAAAATTCATCTCCCGGCTGTAAAGTGCGCCGGCGATCCTGAAATCATCCTGGAGAATAGGGAGAAAACATGACCGAGACACATAAGAACTTTATCGCTGGCGAGTGGATCGAATCCGCGACGGGGGAGACCTTTGCCAACCTCAATCCCGCCGATACCACCGACATGGTCGGCGATTTCCAGGCATCGGGGGCGGCTGACGCCCGGGCTGCGATCGAAGCCGCGGAGGCCGCCAAGGCCGAATGGCGGGCGACCAGCGCGCCGAAACGCGGCGACATCATCGCGAAGGCGGCCCGCATCATCGAGGCTGATATCACCCGTATCGCCGAGGAGCTGACCCGCGAGGAAGGCAAGACCCTGGTAGAAGCTAAAGGCGAGACCGCCCGCGCCGTGCAGATCTTCGATTACTTCGCCGGCGAAGGCCGCCGGCTGAGCGGCGAGACCACGCCCTCCGAGTTCGGCCGCACCCTGCTTTACACCGTGCGCGAGCCGCTGGGCACTGTCGGGCTCATCACTCCCTGGAATTTTCCGGTGGCCATCCCCGCCTGGAAGCTGGCGCCGGCGCTGATCAGCGGCAACACCGTGGTCATGAAGCCGGCGAGCGCTGCGCCGAAGACCTCGCTCAATATCGTCAAAGCTCTTGAAGAAGCCGGCCTGCCCGAGGGCGTGCTCAACTTCGTCACCGGCTCCGGTTCGGTGGTCGGCAATGAGATAACCGGCAGCCCGGTAGTAAAGGGTGTCTCCTTCACCGGTTCAGATACCGTCGGTTGCGGCATCTACGGCCAGGTCACCGGCCGGGGCGGCAAGGCCCAGTGCGAGATGGGCGGCAAGAATCCCATCATCGTGCTTGCCGATGCCGACCTCGACAAGGCGGTCAACCTCTCGATCATGGGCGCCATGTGGTCCACCGGACAGAAATGCACTGCGACCAGCCGCGCCATCGTCCACAAAGACGTTCTCGAGGAGTTCACCGCAAAAGCGGTCGCGGCGACGGCGGCGATCAGGGTCGGCAACGGACTGGACGAGAACACCCAGGTCGGGCCATCCATAGACGAGGCCCAGCTGAACACCGTGCTGACTTATATAGACATGGGCAAGAGCGAAGGCGCCGAACTGCTTACCGGCGGCAACCGCCTGACCGGCGAGCTTTATGACAAGGGCTGGTTCGTGGAGCCCACCGTCTTCGGCGGCGTCACCCCGGATATGGGCATCGCCCAGGAAGAGATATTCGGGCCGGTGCTCGCCATCATCGCCGTGGACTCTTTTGAGGAAGCCATGGCCGTGGCCAACAATACCCGCTTCGGCCTCGCCGCCTCCATCTGCACCCAGAACATCAGCCGGGCCATGGAGTTCGTCGACGGCATCGAGGCCGGGCTGGTGCATGTGAACTCGCCGACGGTAGGCGCCGAGGTGCAGGTGCCTTTCGGCGGCATGAAGGATTCCAGCACCGGTACCCGCGAGCAGGGCCGCGTGGCCGTTGATTTCTATACACAGATCAAGACCGTGTACCTGGAGTATTAGGCCGCGGCTTAGTCCCATACTGCCGCCGCCGATGGCGGTCAGACTGACAAAACGGGAGCGCCATAAATGAGACTGGTTCAATTCTACACACCGGAACTGGGGCCGCGTCTGGGTTCGGTGCAGGAAGACGGCAAGGTGTTCGACCTCACCGCCGCCAGGCCTTCCTGCGCTTCATTCAACGCTCTCCTGGAGTGGTCAGGAGGCAGCGCTGCCGAGCTGGAGAAGCTGGCCCGTCAGGCGGAAGCCCGCGTGCCAGACGAGATCGAATATATCTATGACTGGCTGGAGCTCGACCGCGCCCCGAGCGCGACCTTGCCCCACCTGATGATCCCCCTGTCACCGCCGGAAGTCTGGGGGTTCGGGGTCACCTACCAGCGCAGCGCCGAGGTGCGCGAAGCCGACGTGGCCGCCACCATGGATTCATCCGCCAGTATCTATGACCGCGTCTATCACGCCGAGCGCCCCGAGTGTTTTTTCAAGGCGACGGCGCCGAGGTGCGTCGGCCCCCACCGGCCGATTGGCATCCGCTCGGATTCGGAACTGACCGCCACCGAGCCGGAGCTGGCCTATGTTCTGGGAACCAACCGCCAGATCGTCGGTTATACCATCTGCAACGATGTCTCCGCCTGGGACCTGGAACGGGATAATCCGCTATACCTTCCCCAATCGAAGATCTTCACCGGCTGCTGCGCCCTGGGACCGGCGATAGTGACCGCGGCCGGCGGACCGGACCCTTACTCGCTGGACATCGAGTGCCGCATCGTCCGCGGCGGCGAGGTCATCTTCCACGAGGGCACCAATAGCGGCCGCATCGGCCGCCGCTTCGAGGAACTCAACGAGTGCCTCTACCGCGACAATCCGATCCCGCCGGGAACCGTAGTCTCCACCGGTACCGGCATCATGGTGCCCAATGAGTTCGCCCTGCGTGACGGCGACGTGGTAGAGATAGAGATCGAAGGCATCGGGGTTCTGTCCAACCCGGCGTCGAAGCTCTCTTAATCACGCGGAGCTATAAAGGAACAGGATCTGCGGAAGGTGAGGTGGCAGATGAGGCAGAGCATACTGATATGGCAGGGCAGACATCCCGGTTGGGCAGCGGTGCTAGCGGTCGCCTGTATTGTGATTATCGCGGCGCTTGCCGCGGGGTGCGACGGTGGCGGCGAGACGACTGTCACCGTTGAAAAGACCGTATCCGTGGGCGCGGCGCCCAGTGGTTCGGCCCCTGCCGAGAAAGATGCCTACCGCAACACTGTCAACGACCTTACCCGCCGTGCTGACCAGATGAACACGGATTTTCGAGCCCTGATCGACAGGTACAACGAGGGGCAGTCGAACGCGGAAGAGCTTTCAGCCTGGGCCGAGCAGGACTGGCGCGCTTACGAGGAGATGAGCGGCCAGCTGACCGCGATGAAGGTCCCTGAGGAATTCCGCGAAGCGCATCCCCAGCTTATTTCCGGATTCAATAAATGGCAGGCAGCCTTCGAGGCATACCGCAACGGATTTCGCGACAACAGCAGGGCCGAGCTCGACAAGGCGCGCGACTTTGACAACGAGGCGGTCATCGAGGTGAACCAGGCGGTCAACAGGATCGCGCAGGTGGAGTAGGCTAGTAATGCTCTGGGAGAGGCAACGCGTACAGCGTTCCGGCGCTTCCGTAGGCGAAGCAGATAGTGCTGCCGGCGATGACAGGCGGGACTCTGAGCGGTCCACCGGTTTTGACGTTCCACCAGATCTTGCCGGTGTTCGCGTCGGCGGCATATATCTCTGAGAGGTCGTTAAGGTAGACCAGCCCATCCTGGGCGGCAAAGGCGACTGGCACGCTGCCTCTCGCTTCCGGCCGGGCGCTCCATCGTTCGGCGCCGCTGGCCGGATCGAGTCCGTGCAGGGCTGCGCCATTTATGCCGTAAGTGCCATAGTACAGGGTCTCATCGATCACTTTCAGCACTGGCGGCATATCGCTGGCGATCCTGGACTGCCAGATCAACTTGCCGGTCGCCGTATCCAGGGCATCGAGGCTGTGATCCGCTCCCCCCGGAACTCCTGATGCCGCCGAGGTCAGCATGAAAGTCATGCCGGGGGAAGTACAGATGGATGCATTCGAGCCGTCTGCGGCGTGAGTCCACCGTAACGTGCCGTCCAGGGCATTCATCGCCGTCAGCGTGTTTTTGATCGCCTGGGCATCGCTGCTCAGGACGTACATGGTGTCGCCTTCGGCGGCGGCCGTGTTATAGATGCGTGGATCGCTCGCCCCGGTGATACTCGAGCGCCATCTTTCAAAGCCGGTATCCAGATCCAGCGCCACAGCAAGGTCATCCTGGGTGGCATAAAATACGCTCTTTCCGGCAATGGCGGCACTGGCGCCCGGCGCTCCGGTGGCGGTGCGCCATCTTTCCTGGCCGGTTTGGGTATCGACTGCTGTGACGCGCCCATCCGGATCCACGCCGACGATCGTCCCTGCCGTAGAATCGAGCGGCTCCTGGCTGATGATGGCGCCGGACTCCCAGAGGATCGTACCGGCCTCAGCGTCAACCGCGGTTATGCCGTTAGCGGAAAAAATGACTTTACCATCCTCAGCCGACAGGCTCGTCAGCGAGTTGCCCGATGCGTTCACCGCCCACTTCTTTTCGAAGTCGCCCTTGAGCCTGACCACAGATACCGTCCGGGCCGGTTCGCCTTCTTCGGTCTGTTTTTCCTGAAAGGCGAAATAGATCATCGCCGAGCCTGCAAGCGCCAGGAATATCATCACCGCGATCGTCAGATATCTGTTTTTCATGGCCGTCTGTTTTCCATGGTCAGCTGTCTGACAGCGTCCTTCATTTTTCTCAGGCTCCGGCGGCTGGCGTGGAGGCCGTGCTGGACGCTCCGGCCTGATGGATGGCCAGCAGCCCGGAAGGGGCCACATACATCACATCCTGGTAGAAGACCGGCGCCGGCATGCTGTAGCCCTGGGGCAGGTCGTAGCGCCAGTTCTCCTTTCCGGTCCTCGCGTCCAGAGCCAGCAGGGTGATATGTTCGGCGGCGCCGTCGCGGGCAGCGGGATCCTGGACCCTTACCGCCATATAGAGCCAGTTTTCGGCTACTGAAGGAGCGCTGATGGCGCTCCCGGCGTCATTCTTCCACAGCTCCATCCCGCTCCTGGCGTCCAGCGCATACAGCGAGCCCTGGCTGTCCGGTCCGAAATCGGATATCTGTGTGTCGCCGAAGAAGACCAGTCCGCCGGCGACAGCCGGCGGTTGCTCGATCATCCGGCCGGTATCGAAGCGCCATAACTCAGCACCGGTGACGGCATCGATGGCGTATACGCTGCCGGTGATGCCGGACTGATAAGGGTAGCGCGGGTCACCGCCGCCGGTCTGGTTGATGTCGGTAGCCGTGGCATAGACCACTCCATCGACGGCTACCGGCGGTGATGAGATCTTCCCAGCCAGTTCATGGCGCCACTTCTCCCGGCCGGTTACCGAATCGATTGCGTAAAGGGCATTATTGCCAGGACCGCCGGCATCGATGCCGGCGCCAAAAAACAGGGTGCCGCCGCTGAACGCCGGCGCCGTGGACTCGATCACGTATTCGTCGATCGTATATTCCCAATGTTTCGCGCCGGAGGCAGCGTCCAGGGCGTAGAGGCTGCCCTTACGGGTGACATATACCGAGCCAGACGCAACCACGGGCGCATTGCCGAATCCCGTCTCACCCGGGGCGTTTTCGCCAAAATGCCATCTCTCGGCGCCGGTCCTGGCGTCGAGGGCCACGATGTCTTCGGCGCCGAAATAGATGGTGCCGCCGGCGAGCGCGGGAA
This sequence comes from Actinomycetota bacterium, assembly GCA_016235065.1. GTDB lineage: Bacteria > Actinomycetota > Thermoleophilia > BMS3ABIN01 > BMS3ABIN01 > JACRMB01. Next base: position 224,749 of record JACRMB010000007.1, read on the forward strand.
CAGAGGGCTGCCACTCCCGAATCTTGTGCTGCCAGAGTTCGCGACCGGTTTCGATCTCGATGGCGGTGAGGTTATTACCACCCTTTGCCAGATAGATGATGCCGTCGGCCATCACCGGAGCAGTGCTGACCATGAAGGAGTCGAACCTGGTGTCGACCTCGCCGACCTCCCTTACCGCTTGGGAGTCATAGAAACCGGTTCGCCCCGGATTGGCCCTGAGCGTCGGTTCTGACTGCGGCGCCGGACTCCGGAAAAACGAGTCGAGGGCAGGCTGCTCTTCCGCAACGCCAGCGGCGTCCCGTTGGGAAGTCCAGAAGAGGACACCAAGGATCACCGCGGTGACGAGCACCTGGGCCGCCACGACCAGGGCAATCAGCCTGCCGTCAGGTTTCCGGAGCGCCATCGTCAGGCCGGGGAATCGCCGGGCGGTTCGGCCACGGCTTTGACCGCCGGTTTCCACAGGGACTGGAAGAAGTAACTGAGCACCAGGAACAGCCCGCCGAAGCCGGTGAACAGCAGCACTCGCCAGATAGCCTTGACCGTGCTCAGATCGACCAGCAGCAGCTTGGCCACCACCACGAAGAGGGTCACGAGCGCTACCATCCGCCAGTTGCTGTCGTTCAGGATGATGCCCGCTGTCAAAAGGGCGATGGCGCAGGCGCCCCAGGCGACGGTCACGTAAGCCTGGCCGTTGGCCAGCTCGGAGAGTTCCCTCAGGAACCAGCCGAGCAGCGCCACATAAGCACCGAGCTGATACAGGTTACGGATCGCTTTCGGCCTTAGCAGCCAGGATACACCGGCGGCCGCCAGGATGAAGGCCAGCTCGGAAAGGGCTGCGGCGTTGAGGATGACTCTTCCCTCGACATCGTTCTCGAACAGCCTCTCAAGCAGCCAGACCGTCATGAACAGGAAATAGCCATGGGCGATGAAGAGGACGATCCGGTCCTTCAGGTTCCAGGCAACCAGCTGCAATGCTGTCGCCTCGGCCGCCAGGGCGATGAAGCGGGCGTCGCCATCCAGGATCAGGCTGATGGCCATCGTGGTCAGCGCCAGGTCGACCAGCGCCTGGGTATAAGCCAGTTCCCGCAGCCCCTCCCGGGTCCAGAGCGCCAGGAACGCCAGGCCGCAGACCGCGGCGGCGCCCAGCGTCACCCAGCCCCATTCACGGTTGGTGAGATCCCAGATCTCGCGGGTGAAGAAAAGAGCGATGAACGGCGTCGAGATAGACAGGGTATGCACGTGGCGGTTGATGACCGACTCGAGGCTGTCGTAAACGGTATCTCCGGGGATCACGTGAGGCCGGGGCCATCTGTCGGGGTTGCGGTCGGAGAGCGCCTCGCGCACCAGCGGCAGCAGCCAGAAAGCGAGGACGGCGAAGATGACACCGAACTGCATCGCTCTTTTGTCGGCTGCTGTAAGCCCGGCGTAGCCTGTCAGGCTCTCCACCTGAATGTACATCAGCGTCAGCCAGCCGCCGGCGACTGAGATCCAGAGCAGTGGCCGCCAGCCCTTGTAAAGATAGACGGCGCTTGAACCGCTGAGGACGCCACAGGTGTAGATCACGATGTCAGCGCGTGAGCCGACGGCGTCATGCAGCAGGAACGGAGTCAGCAGTCCGCCGATAGTGGCGACGAGCGACAGCACCTGTTCGTCCTGCTGGACCGAGAGCACATAGGCGGCCAGGGTCACCGAGCCCATCCAGGCCATGGCGACCGGATATGGTATCAGTTCATAAAGCTGGAAAGCGGCGAAGCCGCTGATATACAGGGCGGCGATGCCGCCACCCATGAGCATCTGGCTGAAGAAGCGCTGCCTGGAATGAAGGAAGAGCCCGAGGCTGACCATCGCTACGCCGACAGCCATGCCGGCAGCCACGCGCATCGGCGGCGTGATCCAGCCCTGGTCCACGGAATATCTGTAGAGGAAGACCACACCGAGGAGCACCAGCACGATGCCGATCAGGTTGAACCAGAACTGGGGGCTGGAGATGAAGCGGGGAGATGAAGGCCGGCCCGCGTCCGGCACTGTTTCCGATGAGGCAGTGGCTGGTTCGGGCGGTGTCGCAGGTTGGGCTGGTGTATGAACCGGCGCCGGCGGTTCGTGTGGTTCTGCCGGTGTGACGTCCCGTAGCAGTCTTTCAGACTCAGGCCGACTGGTCTCAGACGCTGGTTCTGCCCCGGCCGCCTTCTCCAGGCGCGGCTCCTCGAGTTTCTCGCTGATCATCCAGAGCGCGAGTCTTATGTCATCGAGGTCTTCCTCGATCTTGCCCAG